>NZ_JBVVPW010000016.1:0-161229 GCF_055811385.1 Mesorhizobium sp. WSM4849 | reverse complement strand
AGGCCGGACGCTGCGAAACCCCGGCCATCTCCGCGCCCGGCCTCCTTCGCCCCAAGCCGGGATCAAAATGGATGAGGCAACGCTCGAATCTCGGGGAGCATCGTTACATGAGGCAATACGCCGTCTCATCCTGATCGCCGCGCCGCATCTCCGCTTCTGCCGCTACGCCGACGACTGCAACATCTATGTTCGCAGCCGCCGCGCCGGCGAACGGGTCATGGCTTCCCTAAGCCGCCTCCTGACCAAGAAGCTGCGGCTGAAGGTCAACGAGGCGAAGAGCGCGGTGGCGCGGCCGGAGGAGCGGAAGTTCCTGGGATTCAGCATCGCGAATGACGGGAGCGAGCGGCGCATCGCGCCGAGGGCCCTCGCCAAATTCAAGGCGCTGATCCGGGATATGACACGCCGGACCCGGGGCATAAGTCTGCCGCAGCTGGTCAAGAAGCTGAAGCGATACCTCATCGGATGGCGCGGCTACTTCGGTTTCTGCCAGACCCCGCGGGTGCTTACGAATTTGGAAGCGTGGACCCGCCAAAGACTACGCATGTATCTTTGGCGGCAATGGGGGAACGGGCACAACCGCTACAAGGAGCTGCGCGGTCGTGGCGTGCCAAAGCTCCGGGCCGCGGTTGCGGCCGGTTCACCGACGGGATTCTGGCGCATGTCAGGACACCCCGGCGGTCCAACAGGCCCTGCGCAACCATCACTTCGAGTCGCTCGGTCTTCCCCGTCTCTATGTCTCTGTCTAAGCGTAATCCGGTCGGACCGCCGTGGTACGTGATCCGTATGCCCGGTGGTGTGGGAGGGGCGGCGCCGCGAGGCGTCCCCCTATCCCGATCACTCGTGAATCCCTGAAGTCGCGACACGCTTCAGGAGCTTGTGGCGTTCCACCGTGGTGGGGGCAAGCCCGCTCTCATGCGTGAGATAAGCCGCGAACACATCAACAATGGCCGCTCGATAAAGTTCGGCAGTCGGCATAAACCTGCAAGCTCCAACGACGTCAGCCCCAACGCCTATATCGCCGAACAGGGCATCGGCTGAGCGCCCACGTGGGGGAAGCGGCTGTTTGCGAGATCCGGCTTTGCGATCGCAGGAGGAAACCGCCAGTGTGTGGCAGCCCAAATAGGGTGCCGGGCGGCTTTGCAGAAACGGTTAGCCTAGAATGGCAGCCGCAGGACGGCACATCGGCCAAGCGTCCAATTGTGATGGCAGGCTGCGCAGAATGATCTGTTGGGGATCATGCGAAGCTAGGTGCCCTATCAACTGCCCGCAGACTGGGAGCGGATTGAGGTAATATTGCACGCCGCCAAATTGCACGGCCGGCTCATCCCAGCCCGTATGAAGACCTCGAGGATCCTGGTGGAGACCGAAGCCTACACATTTCAGCACGGCCTCCTTCCTAGTCCACAGATCAAGTAACTTTCGCTCACATAGGGGGCGCGGAGTTGCTTCAAAGGCCCTTACCTCTTGGTCGGTCATAATACGGCAAGCCAACTGGCGGCAATTTGCCATAGGGCGCCAATGCTCAATATCTATCCCAACCAAGCCCGTTGCCGACACGGCGACAGCGGACCAATCGTGGCTATGAGACTGACTCACCTCAATCTCGTGCGCTGGCAGTCGAGGCTTGCCGAAACGTGAAACGGTCAACTGCAGATCACATGGCGAAACATGCAAGTGCGCAGCAAGAATGGTTCGAAAAGCGAATTTTGCCTGAAGATATGAAAGACGGAGGTCTAAGTATCGGATTTTTTCGGCCCGTTCCAACTCAGCCGGGCTCAGCACCTCACGCAAGCGCGATGTTGGGATCATCAGCTGGGAATGCCGGAAAATCCAAACGTCGATTGTTCCCGTCTGCCTGTTCGAATGCATGCGTCACGGCGTGTGAATCGCTCCACCACGCGCCCTTGCCTGATCAGCGCAACGGACGAGTCGCTGATGCTTTGCCCGTTTACACCCTGCAGCTGCCCTAGACGGGGAGCACTTCTACACCGCCGACGGGTCGCGATGTGTAAAGATGTTCGAAACCCACTTCAACGATCGTGAAATGACTTCATGCTCCTTTAGTCTTTTGTTGTAGTCTTCCTTTCACAATTCATATGAAGTATTCATCTGCAATTCAAATTCTAATAAAATATGTATTTCGGAAGAATGAACCTTCATCGGGAAGTCAGAATAAGTTCTTAGAATATTTAACCGATTTCCAAGAAAAATTGAGTAGCTTGCTCCGCATAACAAGTGGCGGAGAAAGCAATGGATTATGTCACGCGTCCGCTATCGCATGGCCAAATGGGCCTTTGGTTGCATCATCAAAAAAGACCAACCGGTAGCGAATACAATCTCCCAGTCGAGCTGCGGATAAAGGCACCGTTCGACATTGATGCCTTGCGGCGCGCGCTCCAGTCATTGATCGACCGCCATGAAATGCTGCGCACGACCTTTCACCAGGAGGGCGAGCACGTCGTTCAACGCATTCCTGAGACAGCCTCCCTCAGTTTTCATATCGTTCGGCTGCCAGGCGCCGACGAAGCAGACTTCCATCAAGCAATCGCGGTGGAGGCTCGCTCGCCTTTCGATCTGGAACATGGGCCGGTGTTTCGCGCGCACCTGTTCATCCGCAGCGCCACGGAAGAGATTCTCCTCCTTAGTTTCCATCACATCATTTCCGACGCATACAGCATTCGCACCTTCCTGCACGAATTCGGCAGGCTCTACCAGGCGTGCTGTGGCAACACGGATATGCCAGGTCTGACCACGGCAGCTTCTTACGAGGACTTCATAGCCTGGCAGGAGCGCCTCCTTGCCGGCGACGACGGACAGCGCATGTGGGCCTATTGGCGCAGCCAGTTTGTCGATCATGAGCCCGACCTGGCCGTTCCGACCGACAGACCACGAGCTGCGCTTGCCACGCATACTGGGTCAGTTTTCTCCCTAAGTATTGGGAAGCCGCTGGTCGCGCGCTTGGAGCGGCTGGCGCACAAGGAAAAGGTAACGCTCGCTACAGTGCTGCTTGCTGCCTATTACGTCCTGCTGCATCGTTATGGCGACCAGGACGACGTCACCCTCTACGTGCCACGTCTCGGTCGTCCTGCGGGAAATTTTTCGGGGACCTTCGGCTACTTTGTGACTATGGGGGCCCTACGGCAGGATCTTTCCGGAAATCCCATTTTCCTCGACCATTTGCAGCGGGTGCGTCAGCTCATGCGCGGCGCGCGCAGCCACGAGTATTTTCCTCTTCCCCTGTTGCTGGAGAAACTCAAGCTCCCCCCTGCACCTGATCGAAATCCACTCGCGCAAGCAGTTTTCAACTTCACTCCGGAGGCGGTGAGTTCTCTTGGCTTCACGCCATGCGAAGTCGACCTCTCCGGCTTGCGTTCGCAAATCCGATTTTGCGAGACCGATATCTGGAATGATCTTGATTTTCGAATCCTGGCCGGCAAAGAAAGTGTCCGCCTCGACGTGTTATACAATGCGGACTTGTGGGACAGCAGCACCATCGAGCGGCTGGCGAAGCACTATTGTTTGTTGCTTGAGGCGATTGCAGATGCGCCAGCGAGACGGATAGGCGACTATAGTTTTCTGACGCCAGATGAAGAGCACCAGCTCGTGCACGGTTTTAACGAGACAGCTGCACGTTTTCCGTCCGACATTTGCCTGCACAACCTGATCGAAGCGCAGGCTGCCACTTACCCGGACAATATCGCTGTCAGCTGCCCATTCGAGACTCTCAGCTATGCCGTGCTTGAGCAACGGACAAACAGGCTTGCCCGTCATCTGATTTCAAAGGGTATCCGCCTCGGAGACGTGGTCGGCGTTCTCGTTGAGCGTTCGTGCGATCTCATCGTCGGCTTTCTAGCGGTCTTGAAGGCGGGGGCCGTCTATCTTCCTCTGGATCCACGACTCCCACCCCAGCGCCTGCGCTTCATGGTTCGGGACGCTGGCGCCACTGCGATCATCAGCAATGCGGAGCTTAATGAACAGGCGTTCGGGAAAGTCCTGTCAGGACTAAACATTGAAGGTGCTGATGGATGCGCGGTGGTTCTCCTAGACAAGGACCGCACCGAAATTGCTCTGCATGAAGTCACGCCTCCGCACTGCCCCGCCGGCCCGTCCGATTTGGCTTACGTGATCTATACGTCCGGTTCCACGGGTCGGCCGAAAGGCGTGATGATTGAACATCGCAGCGCCTGCAACATGGCGGAGGATATAAGACGCACCTATCAGTTGGGGCCGGATAGCCGGGTGTTGCAGTTCGCTGCCTGCGGATTTGATGCATCGCTGTTTGATTTTATGCTGGCCTTATCTTCTGGTGGTCAATTGTGCTTGGCACCCCCATCAGCATCGCTGCCTGGAGCAGAGCTGGTCGAGTTCATGCGCCGGGAGCGCATTACCGCTGCCGGTCTTACGCCGACAGCGTGGACCTCCTTGCCGTCGACTGATCTTCCTGATCTAACCGTGATCAAGTCAGGTGGAGAGCCCTTGCGGTTGAGCCTCATTCAACGATGGGGTGAGAAACGCCGCATCTTAAATTCCTATGGGCCCACCGAAACGACCGTCTACTGCATAAGGACCGAGGTGAAAGCCGGGGGGCAAAAGCCGCCCATTGGGCGCCCGGCCATCAATACCAAGGCTTATATCCTCGATCGCTATGGCAATCCGGCACCGCTTGGCGCAATTGGCGAGCTCTACATCGGGGGCGTCGGCCTGGCTCGGGGTTACATCAATAACGATGAACTCACGCGCGAGGTTTTCCGGCCAAACCCGTTCGATGATGATCCGCAGTCCAGGCTCTACAGAACTGGAGATCGGGCCCGGTATCGGTCAGATGGCGCGATCGAGTTCATGGGCCGGAAGGACGGACAGATCAAGATCCGCGGCATGCGGGTTGAGCTCGCCGAAATCGAGCAGTGCCTGATGGAGCACGAAAACATCAAAGCATGCTGTGTCACGCTGACGGACCGTCTCGATGAAAATGCGAGCCTGATTGCCTATGTGGTGAGACGGCGGGAGAGTTCGGAGGATGCCGATGAACTTCAGTCTGTTCTGCGCGCCGCGCTGCCTGGCCACATGGTTCCCTCACAGTTCGTGTTCCTCCCTCAGCTACCGACCAATCGTAGCGGCAAGATCGATCGGCGCGCTCTTCCCGAGCCGAGAAACGCCTCGAAATTAAAGGCCGCAACTTTACCAACCGGTGGATTGCAGACGGAACTGGCTGAGATATGGAAGGACGTGCTGAAGCTGGACACCGTCAGCGTCGAAGACAATTTCTTCGATGTTGGCGGTCATTCCCTAGCCATCGTCCAGGTTCAGGCGCGCATCCACGATCGATTGGACATTGATTGCAAGATTCTGGATCTGTTCGAGCATCCCACCATAAGAACGCTTGCTACGCACTTGGCTGCAATTCCAGCCGTTCCTCGCCCCGCTCAGGATTTAACGAAAACAATTGGCTTGGCTGCAAGCGAAAACGAGCCCAAACACGACCGCAATGCCGTTGCGATCATCGGGATGGCGGGCAGGTTCCCGGGGGCCGAGAACGTAGATCAATTCTGGAGCAATCTGGTCGATGGCATAGAGTCTATCGCAGATCTGGATGAACAGACATTGCGAGAAGCTAGCGTCGATCCCGACACTTTGCGCACGCCCAATTATGTAAGGCGCGAAGCCGTTATCAGCGGAGTTGATCTGTTCGACGCGGCGTTTTTCGGCATCTCGCCTAAGGAAGCAGCGTGGATGGACCCGCAACAGCGGATCCTGCTGGAAACGGCGTATCAGGCGGTCGACCATGCGGGATACGGATCGCGCGAGACGGCAGGAAGCCGTGTCGGGGTCTTTGCTGGCGTGGGGGCCAACCACTATCTCGCTGACCGCGAAATAGGCCGCGACCTGCTGGATTCAGAGAAGTTGCAGATCCGCATCCTTAATGGCAGCGATTTCACGGCTACGCGCATCGCCTATAAGCTCAACTTGACCGGCCCCTGCGTGTCAGTTCAGACAGCCTGCTCCACTTCGCTAGTTGCTGTCCACTTTGCTTGCCAGAGCCTGCGCAGCAATGAGTGCGATATGGCACTAGCAGGCGGTGCATCGATATTCCTGCCTCACGGAAAAGGCTATCTCCATCAGCAAGGCCATATTTTGTCTCCTGACGGCCACTGCCGTGCGTTCGATGCTAAAGCACAAGGAACAGTGCGAGGCAGTGGAGCTGCGGTCGTCGTTCTCAAGCGGCTGAGCGATGCCTGTAGGGACGGCGACTATATCTGGGCAGTCATAAAGGGGACTGCCATTAACAATGATGGCGCTGGCAAGGTAGGCTTCACCGCCCCCAGCGTCGACGGACAGGCTGCGGTGATTCAAGCTGCCCTCACCAATGCTGACGTCTCTGCGAACACAATTGGTTATGTGGAGGCGCATGGTACGGGAACCTATCTTGGAGACCCCATCGAAATCTCCGGCCTGACCAAGGCCTTCCGTTCCCACACCGCGAGGAAACAATTCTGCGCAATAGGTTCGGTGAAAACCAATGTCGGCCATCTCGACGCCGCAGCAGGTGTAACGGGATTGATCAAGCTTGCCACAATGCTGAACACGGGCGTCATTCCCGCTAGTCTGCATTTCGACAAGCCCAACCCAAACATCGACTTTCAGGAGAGCCCGGTGTTCGTGAACAAGACCTGCACCGCTTGGCCCAAGGGTGGTGAGCCACGGCGCGGCGGTGTCAGCTCATTTGGCATTGGTGGCACGAATGCACACACGATTCTCGAGGAGGCTCCGCCGCGAAGCAGTGAGCAAGGTGGTCGCAGGCTGCACTTCTTTCCAGTATCGGGAGCGAGCAGGCCGGCACTGACCGAAATGCTCCGGCAACTGGCCGGCTTTATGCGCCGATGCGAGGTTCAGCACAGTGCAGCAAACATCGCGTACACCTTGCAAAAGGGGCGAGCCGCTCTCAAATATCGCGCAAGTTTTGTGGGAACCGATCTGGCGGAACTAGCCGATCAACTCGATCAGGCGGCACTGCAGGCGGGCGCGTCGCGAGAGGTATCAAGCAGTGAACACCGCATCGCGTTCATGTTCTCCGGCCAAGGCGGACAGCAAATTGGAATTGGTCGAGAGCTATATGAAGAGGAGCCGGTATACCGAAGCGCCGTTGACGAATGCGCAAAGTGGATTAACGAGTTCGCAAATACTGACTTCCGCCCCCTGCTCTACAGAGAAGGCAAAGCCGACGGCGAGCTTGAGCCTCAACTAGAAGCCGTCATACAGCCCGTCATCTTCGCTACGCAATATGCAATGGCGAAGCTCTTTATCTCGTGGGGCATTTTTCCTGCAGCTGTGGTCGGCCACAGCATCGGCGAATATGCAGCCGCTCATATCGCTGGCATCATCTCGCTACCTGACGCCATTCGCCTGACACTGAAAAGGGGACAGTTAACGTCCCGCGTACCTGCTGGCGGCACTGTCGCAGTCGGCTTGTCGCCCGAAGAGCTCCGGCCATATTGGAACGAAAACCTTTCATTGGCGGCAATAAACGGGCCGCGTCAGTGCGTCGTTTCGGGGGCGGCATCCGAGATCGCAGCATTTCATGAGCAATTGCAGGCGAAATCCATTGCGAGCAAACAAATACGAGCAAGCCATGCCGTGCATTCATCCCTGCTCGATCCAATCCTGTCGGAGTTCAGGATTCACGCCAAACCAATTGGGTTGCATGCGCCGCAAGTACCTTTCATGTCAACGGTGCTCGGTGACTGGCTGGAGGCGGACGTGCCGCTTGATAATAGCTACTGGGTCCGAAATCTCCGAGAGACGGTGCAGTTCCATCGGGCTTTCGATCGGCTGGTGCAATCGGGCCACGAGTTATTCATAGAGATAGGGCCTGGCGCAGCCCTGACCAGTCATTCCAGGCAGTTCAAGTCAAAGAGCAGGCGCAGCCCCGTCGCCTTTGCAGCCTTGCCAGGAGGCGATCATGGGCAAGGGGATCACCTGAGACTGTTACAGACACTGGGCAAGCTTTGGACCTTCGGCCTTCGCATTGATTGGTCTGGCCTGCACGATCATAAGCCTCCGCAGCGTACCCCCCTCCCGCCTTATCCTTTCGATCGCAAGCGCTACTGGCTCGATGCGGTCGCCACCAAGGAGCAGGGACAAAAAAAAGCGGATTTGAATCAACCTGACACTGCGACCACATCCGTGGATGCCCCGACTGGAAACGAAGAACCACGCAGCCCGATTGTGGTTCCTGGTGAGCCAGCTTTGGACCGCCAAATTGCAGCGATCTATCAGGACATTTTGGGCTTGGATGACGTTGCCCTTACCGACAGCTTCTTTGATCTTGGTGGCGATTCATTGAGCGCCTTGAGCGCAATCAATCGCATCGAGCAGCTTACGGGAGAAAGATTGGCCGTCTCTCGGCTGCTGGAACACCAGACACCAAGAGGGCTCGCGAGAGCCCTGTCGAAGACCCATGGAAGCGCGCGTCCGAGCACATTGGTGCCGATACAGACTGGCGGTTCGCGGGCGCCATTGTTTTGCCCCCACCCTTTTGGCGGACATGTGCTCTTCTATACGCCTCTTGCCAAAGCATTGGGCGCAGAGCAACCGCTCTTCGGCCTGCAGGCACGCGGTCTGAACGGTGAGGCAAGACCTCACCTGAGCATTGCGGAGATGGCACAGGATTATGTTGAGGCTATCAAGAGCGTACAGCCACGCGGGCCTTACCAGCTCGTTGGCTTGTCGATGGGCGGCAGCATTGCTTGGGAAATGGCCTGCCAATTGCGCGATGCTGGTGACGAGATAGCTATACTTGGGCTGCTCGATGCCAAAGCGCTTCACAAGTCTGAAGAATGCACAAGGGGCCGGTATCATCGCTTGCTCGGCAACAGTCCCATTCCTGACTGGCTGAGCGAGCAAGTGGTCATATTGACCGTCCTTTTTCCTGCGCTGAAGCAACATTGGCGAAGGCTGAAATCCATCAAACGTGAGTGCCAGGTCACGGCCTTGCTCGATTTCGGAACGCAAGCAGGTAATGTCCCTACCATGAGTGAAACACAGCTCAATAATATCCTGACAGTTGCCGAGGCAAATAGAATTGCGCTGCGTGATTACACGCCTCGGCCCAACGACAGCAGGTCCGTTCTTTTTGCAGCCAAGAAGGGGCTGCGCACGTCCACGAATGAATCCAATGGCGATCTCGGGTGGAAGCAATTCGCGCGAGGCCGCCTGGAAATTCATGAGGTGCCAGGTGACCATTACACGATGGTCGCTCCGCCGCATGTGAGCGTACTGGCAAAGAAGCTTAGTAACTATCTCAGTCGAAACGACTAAGCGACGGCACGGGCACTTGCATGAAGCATCTAACAACCCGGCTCCGCTCGACTGCTGAGCGCTAGCGGTCACGACGCCTACGCCAGGTATCGTCATCAATCGCGGGCAGGCGCTGGAGCTTTTGGGCCACGACGATAAGATCGCTGCCTCCGAGCGAGCTTGGCCTTAACCTCTCTCAGCTGCTCGACGAGATAGCGCAGCGCATGCCGTGCCACGGACGGAATGCGCATCTCCGTCTCATCTTCGATCGGAGCTGTCAGCAGGACGATATTGTGCGCCCGGTTCGGACCAACGTGACCTGATGAGGTGGACGGCCTCCGCTCTCGGCATCGCAATGTGCCAAAGTGTGGCTGTCGAAAGTCACATGAGGGAGAGCCGTCCATGGAGAAGGTTAGCACAATCGGTCTGGATGTCGCCAAGCACGTGTTTCAGGTGCACGGCGTTGACGCGCAGGGCGCAGTGGTTGTCCGCCGGAAGTTGCGTCGCGACGATGTAGTCGCATTCTTTACGTCCTTGCCGGCGTGCTTGATCGGCATCGAAGCCTGCGCAACGAGCCATCACTGGGCTCGTGTCCTCACGGCTCTGGGGCATGAGGTTCGCCTGATGCCTGCGTCATACGTCAAGCCATACGTGAAGCGGCAGAAGAATGATGCTTCGGATGCCGAGGCAATCTGCGAGGCGGTCACGCGACCGACGATGCGCTTTGTTCCGACAAAGAGCGAGGAGCAGCAGAGCGTGTTGATGCTGCATCGCGTCCGCGAGCTTTTGATCCGGCAGCGGACAATGCTGGTGAACGCCTTGCGCGGCCACTTGGCGGAGTTGGGCATCATCACTCGTCAGGGTGCTACAGGGCTGAGCATGCTCGTCACGTTGGTTGAGGACGAGGGGCACGACCTCATTCCCCCGCTTGCCCGATCGGCCCTCTTTCTTTTGGTACAGCAATTGCGTGAGGTGCACGAGAAGGTCGGTGAGCTGGACCGACAGATTCACATCTGGCATCGTTCGCACGAGTCGAGCCGTTGCCTCGAAACGATCCCCGGCATCGGTCCGATCACCGCCAGCGCAATCGTTGCGACCGTGACAGATGCTTCCCTGTTCAAATCCGGCCGGCAACTCGCGGCTTGGCTTGGCCTGGTGCCGCGACAGAACTCATCCGGAGGAAAGGATCGGCTTGGGCGGATCAGCAAGCAAGGCGATCCCTACATCCGTCGCCTTCTTGTTGTGGGAGCCCATGCCGTGCTTCGCTTCTGTCGTAAGGGCAAAGCGGCACCCACTCGCTGGGCTGCCGAGCTTCTGGCGAAAAAGCCGTACAACGTCGTTGCGGTGGCCTTGGCAAACAAGATGGCCCGGATCGTCTGGGCGCTGATGACTACGGGCAAGCGCTTCGCGGATTCACCGGCGTAGTGACGTAGTCGCAGAGGATGCACAGAGGTTGGTGAGGTGCTGATGGTGTGATGACGGACGGTCAAAACCGGGATCGGAAAAACCCGCTCAGTGGGTGCCGCTCAAAAAGCGCGTTGACCTGTCTGGGATCAGATCCGCGGACTTCATCAAGGCCAGCGGCATGAACAGGCCGCACTCAAAGGCCGAATACATGCCTGCACCCGACCAACCTGTCATCAATGTCAGAAAGCCCTTGCCACGCGGAGGCCGTCCATACATGCCACTGAACTGTCATCCGGCTGCAGTTAGAGCCTCGGCGAGTTTTACGCCGTATGGCGCGGGTTGAGCAACGGGTGATTGGCGGAGCTGGTCGGGGTTGCGCAGCCGATCGTCCGTTGCGGTGAGATTGGCGGCATAGGCCGCAGGCGTGATGTATCCGAGCGCCGAATGTGGGCGCGATCGGTTGTAGTCGTCTGCCCATTCGGCGATGGTTGTTCGGGCATGGTCGAGGCCGAGGAACAGGGTTTCGTTCAGCAACTCGTCCCGCATCCGCCCGTTGAAGCTTTCGCAGAAGCCGTTCTGCATCGGCTTGCCCGGCGCGATGAAGTGCCATTCCACCTGATGATCCTTCGACCAGGCGAGGATCGCGTTCGAGGTGAACTCGGTGCCGTGGTCAGAGACGATCATGCCCGGCTTGCCGCGCCGGGCGATCAGTTCCGTCAGTTCACGCGCCACCCGGCGGCCGGAGATCGAGGTGTCCGGGATCGCAGCCAAACATTCGCGCGTCACGTCGTCGACGATGTTGAGGACGCGGAAGCGCCGGCCGCAGCCGAACTGGTCATGGACGAAATCCAGCGACCAGCGCGCGTTCCGCTTCGCCTGAACCAGGATCGGTGCCCGCGTGCCGACGGCTCGTCGTCGCGCCCGTCGCTTGCGCACGGCCAATCCCTCCTCGCGGTATAGCCGGTAGATGCGGTTGATACCCGATGCCTCGCCTTCGCGCCTGAGCAGAATGAACAGCCGCCGATAGCCGAAGCGCCGGCGCTCGTTGGCCTGGTCGCAAACGCGAGCTGGTGGCGGAGACGTGCTGATTGGAACGTGTCGATCCGGCGGGCATACGGGTTCTGGAGTTCGACACCTCGACCTATCACTACAAGTCCCGCCGCCGCGATCAGGCCGGCATCGAGGCTCGGATCAAGGACATCTGCGCGAGGCGGGTCCGCTACGGATACCGGCGCGTGCACGTGATGCTCAAGCGCGAGGGCTGGGACGTCAACATGAAGCGAACCTACCGGATCTACAGGGATTTGGGCCTTCAGCTGAGAAACAAGACGCCGAAGCGTCGGGTGAAGGCGAAGCTGCGGGAGGACCGCTGTGAAGCCACGCAGCCGAACGAGACCTGGGCGATGGACTTCGTTCATGATCAGTTGGCGACGGGCAAGAAGATCCGCGTGCTGACGGTCGTCGACACCTTCTCGCGCTACGTGCCGGTGCTCGATCCGCGGTTCAGCTATCGCGCCGAAGATGTAGTCAGGACGTTGGAACACGTCTGCCCAGGATCGGCTATCCCAAGACTCCGCGTCGACCAGGGCTCCGAGTTCGTCTCTCGCGACCTCGACCTATGGGCTTACACCAGAGGCGTCTCGCTTGACTTCAGCCGGCCGGGAAAGCCGACCGACAATGCCTACATCGAAGCGTTCAACGGCCGTTTCCGGGCGGAGTGTCTGAACGCCCACTGGTTCCTCACGCTTGCAGACGCGGCTGAAAAGATGGAGGATTGGCGCAGATACTACAACGAAGAGCGCCCGCATGGGGCGATCGGGCACAAGATCCCGATCTCGTTGCTCAATCCCGATGGCGCCACCAGCCCGCCATCGTGAAAAAGCCGGGAAACTCCATCTTCCGGCGGTCCAAACAATGGGTTCAGAGCAAATCGAGGCAGACTCTAATCTCAGATGGAGGAAATTACCGTGGCAGATCAGATGTTGACGCTTGACTGGCGGCAGAACCTGGTCAGTTGCTGCGACATCCAACTTCAGGTCCACCAGAGAACTAGATCCGGCCGCGCAAACCCGAAAAAGCTGTTCAGCAGCACGCGACGCTTTCCGTTGCCTAATTGTCCGGTGACCCCATGAACGAAACCGCCGTCAAGTAAGGCGATATCCCCGGCCTTGAGCTGGATGTCGCGACAAGGGACGGGCTCGAGATAAGCTGCCGAATAGGGATATCCCGTGGTCTCCACCCCCTGCGACTTTCGGTCGTCAACTGTCGGCTTGTGGCTCCAGAGCCGCAGATTGCCACCTTCCTCGGACATGCTGGGGTAGAAATTGAGCGCGGCGACGGTATTGTGCGCCACCGCAGAGAGCTCGTAATCGTTCCCGGCACATAACACTTGAGCGACATCGTCGTGAGGGTCCAAGGAAAATGTGCCGCTGCCAGACCAACTGAGAGCGCGACAGACGTTAGCCTGACCATGTTCTGAACGGGCCAGCCGCAGTTCAACGCCCTGTTTGTGAAGCTCGCGCTTCAACGCGTCGAATAGGGCTCGGACTGGATCAACTAAATTGCCAAAAAGGGCGTCTACGTGCGGCCGCGCATTTTCCGCCTGCTTGAAGTAGGTGGCTGCAGCCTTACGATAGTGGGATGCGCCGACATATTGTCCGGGGACGCCATCTTTGCGCTCGTTGAGACTAGGACTGCCAAAAAAATTCGTGGTGATCTCCTCGGCTACTTCGGTGCTGAAAGCTTGCCTGATGTGCAGAGCGGTGATCTCACCTTTCAACACTGCGATAATCTCCGCTGTGCTGATTGATCCGGTTCGTTCTTTGATGTTAAGCGGCGAGATGGCCGGCGTTTGAGGTTCTTGGTTAGTCGCCATTGGTTTTCTCCTGTAGTGCCTGATCGAGGATGGCAATGCCGTGATCGAGCTCGTCATCTGAGATGGTTATCGGCGGTAGTAATTTGATGACGTCGCGATTTGGCCCTGAAGACTCGATCAGCAGGCCATTTTCGAACGCGACATCGTGCACACGACCAACAAGGGCCTGTGACCGGCACTTGAGGCCGGCCATCAGACCACGGCCGCGCTTTTGTTCGATGCACTTGGGGAATTTCGCAACGAGGCGATCAAGGTGCTCTTGCAGTTTGACGGCCGTCCCCTCGACGGCTTTAGTAAACCGCCTATCGGACCACATTTTGCACATGGCCGCGGAAGTCACAAAGGCGAGATTATTGCCTCTAAAAGTCCCGCTGTGTTCTCCCGGTTTCCATATGTCCATGTCGGGGCGAATCAGAACTATGGACAACGGATTACCTGAACCGCTTAGCGATTTCGAAAGACACACGATGTCGGGCTCGATTTTCGCAAACTCAAATGAGAAGAACTCGCCCGTTCGTCCCGAACCTGCCTGAATGTCATCGACGATGAAAACAACGTCGTGCTTACGGCAAATGCGCTGAATTTCTGCGAGCCATGGTGCGGATGCGGTGTTCATGCCGCCTTCTGCCTGGATGGGCTCCAGGATGATCGCGGCCGGCTTTTCTATGCCGCTGCCTGGATCGCCCAACACGTGATCAATGTAACTCGCGGAATCGAAAGTTTGGTTCGGATAGTTCTCGTAAGGGACACGGATCACATCGTGGCGAGCAACGCCGCCAAGCTGTCTGGTTGAAGCTGAACCCGACACCGCCAAGGAGCCGAGCGACATGCCATGGTACGAATTTGTGAAGGCCATGACACTCGAGCGGCCGGTATATTTTCGCGCCAGCGCCAACGCCGCTTCGTTAGCGTTTGTCCCGGTGGGCCCAGGAAACTGTATCTTGTAAAAAAGGCCCCGAGGCTTCAGGATCGACTCGACAAACACTTCGATGAAATCACGCTTTGCGGCTGTATACATATCAAGCGATAAGACGATATTTTTATCGGCGAGATATTGAATTGCCGGCGCAATAATATCCGGGTTGTTATGACCGTAGTTGAGCGCACCGGAGCCTACAAGGAAATCAATATATGGTTTGCCGGACTCGTCCCATATTGTCGCCCCAAGTGACTTTTTAAAGACTGTTGGAAACGATCGTCCATAGCGACGAACGTTAGACTCGTAAGCTTCGAAAATGTCGATATCCATTAAAGGGCCTCTCCGTATGCGGCTCGCGATCAACGCTGCAGGTTCTATGTTCACGCACTCCAAACCATTGATTTCGACGATTAGCTACGGCCAATCTCGGACTTAAAGCGAACGTATCATGGCCAGCGACTTGCATTCACAAAGAGTCTGTAAACTTGTTTGACGAATCTGTTGCAACGCTTTGGGTAGCGATAGCGTGGCAGTCAGTACCCGCCTTGCGGCAACGCTATCGGTGGCGTTGTTGGCGAGGGCGACTGACATAACGGCATCGGTTTTTCCAGCATGACTGCGACCATGCTTTGTATTTCTCTACGTTGGCCGTGACGGGGTCCTTGCCGACGAGTAGCTGTTGCAGATAGCGATTTCTCTCCTTCGATGTGACGGCGAGACCGGTGCTCGCTCGAGTTTCGTTTTGGGACACGGACGAGCCAGACCGCGATTGGCGACAGAACTGGAATCGCGAGGCCTCTAATCGTGGCCGTGGCCGCCGTGGCGGTGATTGCGCTGTTTCCCTGGGCGGCGCGTTGGCCCGCCTCCTGGCTTGACGGCATTTACAATGCCTCAGTCGGCCTCTCGCGAGGTGACGGCCGCATTGCAGGCCACGGGCCGAGCACGCGAGTGGTGTTCGGAACCCACGAGCTGACGCAGACGGCGCCTGCTTCGAGAAGGCGCGATCGACGCGGTTATCAACAACCCGGTGTTCGCCACCGCAGGTGTGGTGACGATGGCGCGACTTTTGGAGCGCAGCACGACTAGGAGTTCCCACCCTTACACCCGGTCCACATTCATATGATCGAAAACGCTGGCTCAGGCGACGACACTGGCGATGTGTGCGATGCCGCTTTTTGTACGCAAGGTTTCATTCTGTCCGACATCCGACAATTGTTGGATGTGAGACAAGGCGCCAAATCCACTAACCACTTGTTTTAATCGAATTTTCCTCTCTGGCACGTTCTGTGCAGCGTGGCTTGCAAACGCATCAGCGAAAAAATAGTCCCATGATCACACTCACTGAAAACGCCGTCGCCGCCGTCAAGGCCGCGCTTTCCCGCGCCGACGAACCGGCGGAAGGCTTTCGCATAATGGTCGAGGCGGGCGGCTGCGCCGGCCTCAAATACCTGATGGGTCTGGAAAGCGTCTCGCGCGAGGGCGATGCCATCATGGAGACGGACGGGGTCAAGGTGTTCGTCGACGCAAACTCCCAGCTCCATCTTGCCGGCATGACCGTTGACTTTGTCATGGACCTGGAGTCCTCGGGCTTTGTTTTCGACAATCCCAATGCGCGGGACAAATGCGCCTGCGGCAAGTCCTTTGGCTAGCCGCCATAACGACAAGGATCGGAGCCATGCGGGGTGACACCGACAACGTCTACCTCATCAGCGACAAGGTCTATTTCATCAACCCGAGCAATGTCGGTGCTTCGGATGCCCCAATGCGGCCGGCGAGGTCGGCGCCGTCGCCTGTGGCGGTGGGCTTAAATTGACGATGGGTTTCGACCGTAAGACGCAAACGATCACCGCCGCAACGTTCCAGACCTTCGGCCGCGGCTCGGCCATAACCGCTTCCTCGACGTTTACCGAATTCATCGTCGGCAAAACCATCGATGAAGCCCTTCAGATCACCAATCAGGACATAGCGGGTTTTTTCGGCGCCCTGCCGCCGCACATGACATACTCATCGCTCGACCGCCTCATCCTGGAGCGCGGCTTGCAGCTGATGAGCGAGTTCTTCCATGCTGTGAGGCAGGCTTTCGAGGAGACACCAGGATTCTCACGCCTCGTCCTCGTCAAGGCGTCATCGCCATGTGCGACGTGATCGAACCATTTCTCGTGATGATAGGCCTCGAGGAGCCAGAGACCCTTCCCCGCAGCCTCCACCCGCTGAAACCTAATTCTGCGTGGAGTTCGGGCGAGTGGGTTTTCGACAACGAGCCTCGACTGGCGAACGAGCTGCAAAACGTGCCGCATGGCCTTCCTCACCTTTTGCCGCGTCTCGTAATCCTGCAGAGATGCTCCCTTGCTCAGTCGAAGGCCGCGTAAGCAATGCCATATGCGGTCAAGGAAATTTTTTACACCCTTCAAGGTGAAGGACGAAATGCCGGGCGGGCTGCCGTATTTTGTCGTTTCGCCGGCTGTAACCTTTGGTCGGGGCGTGAAGGCGACCGGGAAAGAGCATTCTGCGGATTCTGCGACACCGATTTCGTTGGGGTAGATGGCCCCGGTGGCGGACGTTTTGACACCGCACGGGAGCTTGCGTTGGCGATCGAACAAGCCTGGCGCGGGTCGGGAACTGGGCAGCGTCTTGTCGTGCTCACCGGAGGGGAACCCCTCCTCCAGATCGATGAAGAACTCCTGGAAGCGCTGCATTCCTTGGCGTTTGAAATTGCCGTGGAAACCAACGGTACCATTCCCACACTCGCCGGCATCGACTGGCTGTGCGTCAGTCCGAAATGCAATCCACGCCTCGTTGTCATGGCAGGGGACGAGCTAAAGCTTGTATATCCTCAGATTGGCGCGGAGCCCGAACATTTCGAAGTTCTCGCGTTTGAGCACCTTTTGCTTCAGCCAATGGATGGGCCCGAGCGCGATGCGAATACAGCCGCCGCAGTGGCCTATTGTCTTGCCAACCCACGTTGGCGCTTGAGCCTGCAAACCCACAAGTTTCTCGGGATCCCATGAAAATTACGCAAGCTTTCACCTTCGA
Source organism: Mesorhizobium sp. WSM4849 (assembly GCF_055811385.1). Lineage (NCBI taxonomy): Bacteria > Pseudomonadati > Pseudomonadota > Alphaproteobacteria > Hyphomicrobiales > Phyllobacteriaceae > Mesorhizobium > Mesorhizobium sp. WSM4849. The sequence continues at coordinate 143,701 of NZ_JBVVPW010000016.1, read as the reverse complement.
GGCAGCGCACCGTCTTCCGCGCGTGCCAGAGACCCACCGCTGTCACCGCATGCATGGCCACTCATACCGTGTGGAACTGCGTCTGGAAGGGCCCGTCGATCCAGACACGGGCTTTGTCATCGATTTCTTCGATGTCGAGGCTGTGTTCGGACCGCTTCTGCAACGTCTCGACCATCAGTATCTGAATGAGGTTGAGGGTCTCGACAATCCGACAGCGGAAAACATTGCGATCTGGATCTGGAACCAAACCAAGCCGCTTCTTGGCCAAATGTGCTCGGTAACAGTCTATGAGACACCGCTGTGCTGGGCTGAATACGAGGGTTGACCCGATGCAACGAGATCCGGGAACCGCACTCGTCCTTTTCTCCGGCGGCCAGGATTCGACAACCTGCCTGGCCTGGGCGCTGGAGAACTTCGAGCGCGTCGAGACAATCGGCTTCGACTATGGGCAGCGGCATCGGATCGAGCTCGATGTGCGGCCCTACCTGCTCGGGCGCATTCGAACAGACTTTCCGGCCTGGCGTGGGCGACTAGGCGAGGACCACATGATTGACATGGCCGTGCTCGGCCAAATCAGTGATCCCGCGCTCACGCGCGACGTCGAGATCGCACTGAACGCGAACGGTCTAACAAATACCTTCGTGCCTGGCCGCAACCTTCTGTTCCTCGGATTTGCGGCCGCGATAGCTTACCGGGTGGGCGCGAAACACCTCGTGATCGGCGTGTCCGAGACGGATCGTTTCAGCTACCCGGATTGTCGAGATGACGCAGTTAAAGCGATGCAACTTGCCCTGAACCTTGGAATGGAGACGCGTTTCGTCATTCACACACCCCTCATGCGGCTCGACAAGGCGCAGACCTGGGCGCTGGCGGATTGGCTGGGCGGCGAGGCGCTAGTGAAGCTCATCTGCGAAGGAAGCCACACCTGCTATAGCGGAGACCGCGAGCATAGACATAGCTGGGGTTTCGGTTGCGGGACCTGCGTCGAGTGTAATCTTCGAGCAGCAGGATGGGAGCAATTCCGATCCTGCAAAGAGGCACCCGTGGCCGCCCATGAAACGACGTGAGCGCCCAGATTTAGGCCGACGGTGGCAATCTGTTCCATAGATCGCTTCCTTCTCTTTGTGGTGTTCAGCACGACCAGGGTCAATGCCGTTTCGAAGGGGCTGTTCTATACCATCGACCTTGATGGTCTTCGCCGTTCGCGTGGTGCTGCTTTGTCAGCACCATGGCGAGCAGGCTACGGTTGTTATCCTTGATCCCGGTCGGATTGATCGTGGAGTGTACTGCCAAGAAAAAGGAGAGGTTGTGGTTTCGACGAGAGGCGGTTGATGCCCGAGCCTGCCCTTATGTGGAGATCGACCATGCACGTCCATAACCAGCATGGCCGCACCATCGCATCATTGAAGCGACGAATGACGACCTCATCTGCGATCGATGCCGGCGCCTGCGTAAGGCGGCACGGCGCAGGCGCCTGCGGCGAAGCGATGTTGCGGATATCCTCCCCTGGCCTGCCTCGGCCCAATCAAAGGATTCCTGATAAGCGCCTTCGATCTGGGAATGCTCGTGCGTCCAGTGAATGCCCGCGCCGCCTTGATGGCGATCGTCACAGCCTCAGTGTCGATGTTGACGAAATGGATCTGCTCGACCGCCGGAAGACAATCGAGCAGGTAATTCAGCAAGGTCGATCATGTGCCGTCGAATTGAAAAGGCGGCTGCCGTCATGAAGGATAGGCGGGACCGCATCAAGGGCCGGGGCAAAGCCATCGCTGTGAATCAGAAGGCGAAAGTGTTGTTGAGGTCCAGAAAGCACTGTCGTTGACGTCAGCGAGATTGGCGCCTTCGCGTTGCAGCGCGCCGCGCGGCTTGGGATCGCACCGCCGCAGCGCGCGTGGTGCCATCGGGAAAAACGGCCGCGGCCGAACAATCTTGCCGATTGGGCCTCAGGCGGCGCGGAGAATTTCGTGCAACATGTCAGGCCTCTCCTCGAAGGATCCGAAGACGTCCGTCCCTTTCGCCGCTGACATGGCATTTGTACTTGGAAAGACGTCATTCACGAATTGCATATGGGAGGCGGCTGATGAACAGGCCAACGATCGCCGATCTGGCGAAAGCCGCGGGCGTAAGTGTTTCCAAGGTCAATAGGCTCTTGCACGGAACTGGCACACTGCGACCGCAGACGGCCGACCTTATCTGGGGCGCAGCGCAGCAAATCGGCTTCCAAAGTTCAGGGCCGCTGCACGAACGCAGGCGGGACAATCTCCCGCATCGGCACTTGAGCTTTCTCATGCAGCAATCGCACCGGCCGCTCTGTCAGATCTGGGCCGAGGCGCTTCTAGGTGCCTCCGCGCGACGCGCAGATGCTGTTATTGAGCCAGACGTATTCTTTCGAGGAGGATCCTTCCCCCGAAGCGGTCGCTGCCAATCTGCTCAAGATAGGCGAAAGCGCCGATGCAATCGCGGTGATCTCGGCCGATCACCCGCTGGCCAAGCGATTGATGAGTTGCGAGTCAAAGGCGTTCCAATGATCGCCTACGTCAACCGACCTGTCCGCCGCCGCCGGGCCGGCTTTGTGGGAACCGACAACTGGAAGGCCGGCCGCACTGCCGCATGGTTTATCAGCCAGACGTCCGGTCAGCCCGGCAAGGTCTTTCCACTCATCGGCAGCAACCGTTATCAGTTCCAAGACATCTCGGATGCGAGCTTTCGCTCCTACATGCGCGAGCACGCGCCCGAGTTCCACGTCATATGCTCCTGACCCATGAGGGTCGAAGAACGCCTATGCAGTCGTTCGCAGGCTGATAGCGGAGGAACCGGAGGTCAGGGGCATCTTCGTCAAATGCGGCGGCATTTCCGGCGTCCTGCGGGCCATGCGCGAGCTCGCTATGGAGCATCAGTGTAAAATCCGGATCGTCTGCCGCGACATCGGGCCCGAGACACGCAAGGGATTGAGCGAAGGCTTGATTACTGCTTCCCTGTGCCATCCCGTCGACAGGATGCCTGAAGAACTCATCGATGGTGATGCTGCGCATGATCGAACGCACAGACACACGGTTAATCGAATAGCGGATTGTTCCGTTCGAGATCCTCACGCCGGAGAGCATTTGGACTTAAGAATTGGAAGAGCAAAAGTCATCCGTACCGCTGGGAACCGACGACCGCTTCCTGAAGGGAAACTGGGTGCAAAGGGCAGTTCGGCACTCACGATCCTGTGTCCACCGAAATAGGCCAGGGGACGGGGAGATGGAAATCTCCGAGGAAGACGATCCTGTCGAGAGCTGGACCCCGCGCTTGCACCAATGATTAGGCTGCTTCTGCGGCCGTCGGTGCCGATTTGCGCGGCTTGTGGCGCGCCACGACGTCCACCTTATAATCGAGTCGTTCGAGGCTGCGCACCAGGCGGTCTATAGAGAACTTGCCTGTTCGCCCCGTGACTATGCGCGTATGTCGGGCTGTTTCATAGCAAGCAATTGAGCTGATTTAGCATGAGTGAGGCGCTGACGCATAATGATGGCGCGGATCTCACGGGCGAGCTTGGCTTTCCGCAATTCTCGTCTCGTCAAAGCCCAAATCCGCAAACACGCTGCCGCTGGTCATTTCGCCGGTGATGTCTTCAGTCATGACTTTGTTCCTTTCCCATAGGTTTCGCGATAGTGCGTCTCGGCCGCCTTCAATCGCGCCGTAACGATCGATTTCACACTTGGGCGTCTCCCTGCCCTTCTTCTGGAAGCAAGAATGTAGATCACACCAGCGAAGCGATGGTATGGACGGCACGACAAGTAACCCCGTCTAAGTCGTCGACCACCGCAAGGATGCTTCGGCGGCCAAATCCCTTGAGGGCTTTGACCGCCGGATGCTGCTCGCCATTCTGTGGCATCGTTGATTGCAACACCCATCACGCACGGACATCGACCAATTCTGACGCCGCTCAGCCACTGAAAATAAAAGATGCGGGTCAAACAGCCGTTTTTGCCAAGCGATCATATTTTCGTATGAACGCATTTTGGACTGGACGGTCCGTTCCAGCTCGGCGCAAAACAATCTCAGATACTCGTCAATCGCGCTCTGCAAATCCACCCAGTAGAGCACTTGGGCGGTGCTACATCGATAATGAGCCCAGTTTTGCTTTTTTTGAGAAGATATCCCTCTTGCTTGGCCGCAGCGAATATCCGCTAAAAATTGGCTCAGTGCACCGCGCTTAGCGCTCGCTGGGCGGAGCTGGTCCGGGTTGCGAAGCCCGGCGAGCGCGGATCGTCTTGGGCGAATGTGGTGATCAGGCGCGGTTCTTGAAGCGTCAGGATTCATGTCCGATTTCGATGATCTCGCAACGGTGTATGTGATGATCGAGCAGTGCGGTCGTTGTTCTATTGAACAAGCGGCCGCGCCCGCCGTCGCGGATGAGCGCCCGGGCGATGGCAATGGCCAGATGCGACTTCCCGTTCCGGGCCACCATTGGACAAACGCTATCAAGGGCACCTCAACCGGCGGGCGGCGGCGAAGAAGGAGAAGAAGTGATGGAACGCAAGCTTGATGACGTGATCGCAGCCCTCCCTGAGTAGCGTCGGGAGCGTGTCGACGCACGTTTCGAAGAGCTAAGGACGGAGGTCGAGAGCCTCGGCGAGCTGCGCCGTGCGGCTGGCCCAGGCAGAGATTGCCTTGACCCTCAAGCTCAAGCAGCCCTCGGTCTCGAAGATCGAGAAGCGGGCCGATATGTATCTGCCGACACTCAAGAGCTACATAGAGGCGATCGGGGGAACAACTCGACCTCACCGTCGCCTCCCCTCGCGCGCCCCTCGGTATAGAGCGGGTCGGCGATGTATAGCACCCAACCCCTCTCCGCACGTAGTGCTCAAAGAGCGCAAGGTGGACGAACCACGCGGGCCGGCTGAACGCGCCGTTTCGGTCAAAGACTGCCGAAGGGACGACGGTCTGGTCGACGCTCGCAATAGGTATGAGCAAGCCCTCGTTAGCCGGATACCGACCTGCCCGCTGTCACGCTCGCGGACCGTTCGCGGGGGACGCCTCCTCCCTCGCCCATGCTGGCCCAGTTCACCGCCACGCTGGGGTGTCCGGCGATGTGCTCGCCGACGACGACCAGATCGAGCACGCTTGGTCACAGCTTCCATACCTGATCAAGTAGATATCTCCGCGCCTGCGCGACATCTTCGGTGGTTTACAATTTATCACATTTACGGCGATCATCGCCGCACCGCAAAATGACAACAAACGTTAAACGGCCATGTCTGCTGACTTCTTATGCGGCTCCAGGACACATTGAACACAGGCAAATACTGGCAAGCATGCCAGCACCACGACACACGTCGCGGCGGCAGTGACAGCCCACTGCGGTTTCCCAACGGCGTTCGGACAATCTTGGCGCAGCGCTGTCACGGCAGACACGGCACGTCGAGATCTGTCGAGCATCAGCCATTGCGAAAGGTGTAGCCATAACCGTTGATGGCCGGCGCGCCGCCGAGATGCACGTAGAGGATCCTCGAGCCCTCTGGAAAAAAGCCTTTTTGGACGAGGTCGATCATCCCTTGCATCGATTTGCCCTCATAGACGGGATCGGTAATCATACCCTCAAGCCGCGCACACAGGCGGATCGCCTTCTTGGTTTCCTCGGATGGAATGCCGTAACGCGGGTACGCGTAGTCCTCGAGTAACACCACGTCATCCTCGGCAAGTTCCGATCCGAGCTCGACGAGGGTCGCTGTATGTCGGGCAATGCTTAGCACCTGCGCCTTGGTCTTGGCCGGGGTAGCAGAGGCATCGATACCGATCACGTTGCGCTGTCGACCGTCCTCGGCGAATCCGACGAGCATGCCGGCATGCGTTGAACCGGTGACCGTGCAAACGACGATGCAATCGAAGGCAAACCCTAGCTGTACCTCCTGGGCGCGCACTTCCTCCGCGAACCCCACATAGCCGAGGCCTCCATTCGGATGGACAGACGCCCCGGCCGGTATCGCATAGGGCCGGCCGCCCCTTGCCTTGACCTCATAGAGCGCTTTTTCCCAACTGTGCCGGATACCGATGTCAAAGCCATCGTCGACCAGACGCACCTCCGCTCCCATGATGCGGCTCAAGAGAATGTTGCCGACCCGGTCATAGACGACATCCTCATGTGGAACCCAGCTCTCCTGAACCAGGAGACATTTCATGCCGATCTTGGCGGCAACGGCGGCGACCATGCGCGTGTGGTTGGACTGCACGCCACCGACGGTGACGAGGGTATCGGCATCTGACGCGATCGCGTCGGGGATGATGTATTCGAGCTTGCGCAGTTTGTTTCCGCCGAATGCGAGACCGGAGTTGCAGTCCTCGCGTTTGGCGTAGATCTCCACCTTGCCGCCCAGATGCTTGCCGAGGCGGTCGAGCTTCTCGATGGGCGTGGGTCCAAAGGTGAGCGGGTAGCGTTCAAACTTTTTCAGCATGTTTTCTCCAGCGGCACGGGATTGAGCTGAACGAGCGACGCAGAGCTGTTTTGCAAGAGGCCTATTTGACAGTGAGGTCGGCTGCGTTCGGATGTTCCATCAGAGCGCCACTGTTATGTTTTCCGGCGCTTCGTTCGCCTTCGAGACGAAGCAACCCGCGTGCCGTGCGCTGCGATCGACTACCATTGCCCGGAGAACCGAAACTGCATTCCTCTGGCGTTAGAATGATGAGAATGCCGTCGCCTTCGACCATACCAGGGAACCATGACCTCAATAATCAAACTTGAACAAAGTGATGAATCTGAGCTCTGATCTTGTGACGGCGCGTCAAGGGAGGAGCAGCGATATGCCGAGCGTTTGATTGCGCTGGGGCACATCTTGAGTTTCATTCCTATGCTCATCATCATCGCGCGACTGGTACCGAACTTCCTGGGACCTATCCAAAACAGCCCCTTGCCCGGCTTTGCCAGCGCAGCTGGATCGCCAAATCAGAAAGAGCACACTTGCGAAATAGCCCAGCTGAAGAAGTAGCGAACAGCCCAGCGTCGTGACGACTGCTAGACGGAACGAATAATGCGAGGCGAAGTAAACCGTCACAGCGTTGCCGCACAGGACCAGCCCGAGGAGCCGACAAAATGTGATGAAGCGCAATGCCGATCTCCTGATTTTGTCTCGTCAAACCATGCAACTCATGCTGCGATCTGGTCGGCCGCGACATGGGTCTGGCAGTTCTTTGGGCAGACGCGGCCGCAGGCTCCGCAGCCAATGCAGCGGCCGGCATGGTCGACGACCATGATCATGCGATTGAGCTCACCATCGAAGTCGTCGTCACCGCCGCCGCAGGCGCCGAGGATTTCGCCTGCGTCATCGACGCCGTAAAGGTGCATGACCTCGCGCGAGCAGACCTTGAAACAGCGGCCGCAGCCGATGCAGGTCGTGCCATCTATAGCGGTCAGATATTCCGGCACCCATATGGAGCCGTCGCGGCTGATGAATGTGCTGCTCATCGCAAAGTCTTCATTTTGGCGAGCTCTCTCCTGGCACCATCCAACTCGGCATAAACGGCATGCGTTTTCTCGGCGACTTCCTCTATCTCAATCCATTTGACCGGGAGACTCTCGGCAAGGTCGCGCAAGTTCGTCTTGGCAATTGCCGCGCGCAGTTGAAGCTTTCGGACTTTCTTCGCCATCTCATCCAGGTTTGACATGATCCTTCCCCGAATTCGGTTTCTTCACGCCCGCGCCACGTCGGGATAGGCAATAGCTGCAGTCGCATCGTCGACCAGTTTCGCGCCGGTATCCGCGAGTTTCCGGAGAGTCTCGAAGCCGAACCGGTAGACGCGTCGACAGACCGGCGAACGGCCCGACCGTGAAAAGCACGCGCCCGAAGCACCGGTTGGTGATGAGGAAATCGGCCAGCAGCCCGGTGTCCGATTTCCCTGGCATGAGCCGTCCTGAGCACGGATCAGCCGAAGGAGGCATTCGACGAACGGGCGGGCAAGGGCCTCTCCGTCCTTGTTGACGGCAGGGCCAAGCGCTGCGTGAGACATTTCGTTTCCTCAATTTCAGGTCTCGTCCTCGACGGAGGATTTCTGCTTTCGGTTACGCCGACTTCGGGCCCGCTTACGCAGCCACGTCGGCCCGGCCAGGCCGATTCCAATAAATGCTGTCCCTCTGGCCGATCTTGAACACGTCCTGGACTGTGACGTCTTCAACGACGGGCCAAATTCGCGTCGATCGCGGCCGCGGCGATTCGGTTGGAGGTCATGAAGGTCCGAGCCTTGACCTGCAGCAACCGATCGACCCTGTGCTCCATGGACATAGTTACTGCGGGCGCGCCGCAGAAAGTGGGCGAATTGACCAGGGGTCCATTCCACTTGTCATCCCTACACGTTGCCGGGCTGAAAGTTCGTAAGGGGTTCGCCACGCAGCCAGTCGTCCACTTTGATCGGAGGAGCCGGGACTCGCTACGCAACATGTTGCTCTCCATTCCCACACCTTTCCTGACGTTTATGCGCGAGCTGGTTCTTCTCTCAGAAACGGAACACACCGGTTAGGATCAATGTCTTGCGTGTTCTCATGCGATCAGCACTCACTCAGTATTGCCGATCTCAACCAGCAAACGTCGTGCCAGCGCGCTTAGCCCGCAGTAAATGGATGATTGGCCTCGAAAACCTCGCAAGCCCAAGACGGCCGGTTGTTTTGAACCCGACATGTTTTCTGCCGCTGTCAGCTTTTGGACACGCATCATGCGTCAGATGCTTGAGGGCGAGAACCGCTTGCCTGTCTGCCCTTGCGGTACAGTTGGCGTCGGCTCATCTAGCATCATTCGGCGCTGGCGATGCGCGGGCGATCGGCGTTGAGCGCCAACAACATGCAATGCTGCACCACGGTACGGTTGTTCTGCGCTGGCTCCCCTTCTCCAGCCAGGAATCGAGCGACACGATCGGCTCACGTTCGAGCGCGGCCATACTAAATCTGCGTCGTAGATGGCCCATCGTCCTTAGAAGCTCAATGGGTCGAATAGGCATTCGGCCAGCAAAAAGGAGCTGGTCATGCCTATAGACGAGAGGCGTTGTCGCGCCATCGGGCACTATCACGGGCGCCAGGCTGACCCAGCGCCCCGCTGGCAATAGGTCGGAAATTCCGCGATTCCGAAAAAGTTGGTCAGCGCAGTGGTGCGTAGACGCGCGAAGAGGTCCATGATCCGAACAGGGGCGCCCGACGCCCTTAAATGCCGGTCGATATTGACGTAGCACCGTTCCAGCGCAAGTTCGGGACGGCGCACGGAGCCGACCACCGGCGCCTCGGCCGAGTGCCGCGACCGGACTGCACCTAGGTCGTGGCATAGGTTCGGCGCGCCGCATTCCTCGCAGATGTTGCCACCAGCGGAGCCGCCGCAATCGGGGCAGAGGCCGCTTACATCCGGTTCGTAAAGGTAGTCGCCTGTCACAGCATCGAAGAGCGCAGGGCTCTGGCGCAGATCTACCGCCGTGCTGCTCAGAAGACTACGGAAACACGCGGCTTGAAACTCTGCATAAGCGCTATCGCCCAAAGTGGGGAGGAAGCTGTGGACCTCACAGTCGAGAAGCGCAAGCGTGGCTCGAATCTCGTCGGCGTAGTGGCGCGCCACCTTTGCGGGCGTCGATTAATCGGCATCGGCACGCGTGGCAACGTAGTTCTGGTAATGTCGCTTCCAGTCAGGTGATAGGCTTCGACCTCTTTCCTGCGCAGGAAACGCGTGTAGACATCGGCGCCAAAATAAGGGCTAGAAAGATGCCCCAGATGCAGATCGCCATTAGGCGTCGGCGGCGTGGAGAAGACGAAGATCGGCCGGCGGGGAGTCGCGACCCGTGCAGCAGCTTCGAGGGCGGCCTTGCCGTCGCGCCAGTAGACATCGACGAAATTTTAGGTCTTCGTCCCCATCGTTGTGCAGCACATGCGCTTCAAAAGGGTGGAACAGAACGACGTCGCCGGCCGCGACCGAGATTTCCCCAAGGTCGGTCCTGACTTGCCCGCTCCAGACATGACCACGAAGGCCTCGATTTCGTCGTGTCGATGGGGCTCGGATGTGGCGCCCGGTGCCACCTTGCCGAAGGAAAACCCAGTGCCCGCGCTTCCCGTTCCAAGCGTGGCCATCTCGATACCGAACGCCCGCGACAGCTCCGTTCGAGAAAACATGGATTTGCGCATGACGAACCTCAGCCGTTGAAGCAGTGGTATCTTCGGCTGCCAACACAACAGCCTCTGCTGCAAGTTGCGAAGAGAGGCGGCAGCCCGGACCCGTTGGCGGCCCCCCGCGAGAATAATCCGGCTCTAGCCACAGGCGGGCGAAGACGGGCGCGCTAGGCGGCAAACTCATAAACTGAGTTTCGTTTTGTGACGAGTTCTGATTCAAGGCTTCTTTTGGAGGCTTGAATGCGTCGTTACGAACTGAGCGACTTTGAATGGGGCGTGATCCAACCGCATTTGCCGAACAAGGTTCGCGGTGTGGCGCGTGTTGATGACCGCAAGGTTCTCAACGGCATCCTGTGGCGCTTCCGAACCGGCTCGCCATGGGCGGATGTGCCGGATCGCTATGGTCCCTATACCACATGCTACAACCGGTTCGTGCGATGGCGCAAAGCCGGGGTCTGGGATCGGCTGCTGGCGGCGGTTTCCAAGGCTTTTGACGGCGAGATCATCATGATCGACTCCTCCTGTGTCCGCGTTCACCAGCACGCGGCCACGGCAAAAAGGGGGGCGATGACGATGGTTGCATGGGACGTTCCCGCGGCGGGCTCACCACCAAGATCCATGCGCTTGTCGATGCCGAAGGGCGGCCAATCGATCTCGTCCTGACGGCCGGACAGGCGCATGACGGCAAGCCCGCTCTCGCCATGCTCGACGCCCTCCAGCCCGATGCGATCCTGCTCGCCGACCGTGCTTACGACAGCGACGCCATTCGCGGCCTCGCCGCAGAGAAAGGAGCCTGGGCCAACATCCCGCCGAAGAAAACCCGAACCGGCAGCTTCTCTTTCAGCGCATGGGTCTACAAACAGCGCAACCTCGTCGAGCGATACTTCAACAAGCTCAAACATTTCAGAGGCATAGCGACCCGATACGACCGCGATACGCGAAACTTTCTCGCAGCGATCAAACTCGCTTCAGTTCGCATATGGTTGCGGGCTTATGAGTCTGCGGCCTAGTAGGCTTCAGGCGTCAGGGAAGACCGCCCGGCGACTACCTCCATCCGACCTGCCGAAGCGTCGTAACGGGGCTGCGTCGATACTCCAGAAATATCCCTTCTTGTGGTTGCAAGGGCTGAAGAAAAGTCCGCCGTTGTCCGGGTCGGAGTCGTCAATGCCGATGGCAACGACCGCATGGACCATCCGGTCGGTTACTCTGTGTGGAATGTGATAAATGTCTTGATGCGGGCAATAGCCGCCGCTGTCGGGATAGTGGAAGATCAGCTATTCCTTGAGCCTGCGCGAGCATTCGCTGAGCAATTCATCGACCGCAGACTTTATGCGCTGATCTTGTAGTAGCAAATGACGTAACGGATCATGGAATTCGAGAAAATTCTCGACCTTGGAGGTGATCTTTCGATTGTCCGTCGTTTTCTCGAACCACATGAGCCATTTGTTATCGCTGACATCCCAACGGGATACATCTTCAACAAAGCTGGAGATGCGTTCCAGAGCTGCGGGATCAAAGAACCCTTTCGAGCCTGACATATCCGTCTTTCTGCCACTTTTCTCTTTGTGCATCAGTCAACATGCGAAAAGCCTCCTGTTGGAAAGACTGGTTGCTCGAACATTTCGGTTAGGGCAATCGGGCGCTGGTCAGGTTGTGGGTCGACGGAAACAGTACTCCACGGCATATGGGCGACGCTAAGTGCGTCTCGCTCTCCAGCCTCCCGCTGCAGTGAAGGCGGAATCATTCCTTGGATGCCTCCCCCAATGATCCGCAGTCGACCGGTCATATCCCGCTGCCCATTTCTTCTGCGATGGTGTCGGACCAGCTCTCGATGGAGGTAGGGCTGATGAAGCCTGGATGCTCGAGGTTAGCGCGCGGCGCGCGCCCCAGAAGGCTGTCGAGGATGCGACGCGCTCGCCAGGCGAGCAGGCTCAGATTCGGATCAGCCAGTCCACGCTGTCCTAGGCTCGCGTTCTGTACGAAGATGCGTCTGTCACGCGGCCCGTCCCAGCACACCGAAAAATCTTCTCGAATAGCCAGTTCGTTGTCGATCTTTTCCAGCCGGTCCGCCATCGGTTCCAAGAAGCCTGGCACCGCGTTCTCGTAACCGGTGGCCAGGATGACGATATCGGCCGTGACTTCTTCGACCTCCTCCATGCCGTGCTGCAGGGTGAGTCTGTGGCCCGCGCCGGCGTTGATGCAGTGCGAGACAGTGCAGCCCGGCCGCAGTGTGATATCGCATCGGTTTGGCTCTAGAAACGCGTGGCGGTATAGCGCCTGATAGATCGCTCGCAACGTGCTTTCCGAAATGCCGTCCGAAGCAAGCACGAATCGCCGTAAGAACAGCTTGCGCTGCGACTCGCTCATTGCCGCGAAACGATCCGAAAAGCAGGGCATGAACAACTCGTTTGTGAACGGGCTGTTGTCGATGGGCAGGTAGTTTTCGCGTTGCGAGGCCCAGGTGATCGAGGCAGGTCGCCGTTCTCTTGGCAGACCAACAAGGTGCAACAGCACCTCGGCTCCGGACTGTCCCCCGCCGACCACGCAGACATGCTTTTTGTGCACCTCAGGATGAATGTGCAGCAATTCAGATGAGTGGAACAGGTTGCGTCCAGTCCAGCCCTGAAACTGAGGCGGAATATGCGCCTGCTTGCCAATGCCGAGCACGATGTTTCTGGCGCCGAGAACCGCGTTATCGGTGTGCACCCGAAACTCGCCGTCAAAGCGGATTTGACGCACCGTTTCGCCGCCGCGGACAAGCGGGTTCCTGTGGAAGGCCCAGTTCAGGTATTGCTCGAACTCAGCTCTGAGCACGGCCTCGAAGAACTGTGCATTCAGGAAGTGGTACAGACGCCCGCTCTCGTGCAGGTAGTTTACGAAAGTGTAGGCTGATCGCGGATTCACCAGCGTGACCAGATCCTTGAAGTGGCTGACCTGGAGCTCCGAGGAATTGAATGCGATGCCTGGGTGCCAGCGGAAGTCGACTTGCCGATCCAGGAACAGTGCCCCTTGCCCGATTTGCTCGTGTATCTGACACGCAAGGCTCAAATTAGAAGGCCCAGCACCCACTCCAACGCAAGAGAGTTCCACTGCCTTGCTCCTTTAGGTGTTTCCCAATTAGGCGATGTTCGCGGCGAATATCGGCCATGGCCATTGGGCTTACTGTCCATGCGGGCATTCTCGACCTCGGTGCTGCTGGATTTGCTAGAGTTTGATCGCGCCTTCGTATTGTCGGGTATGAAGCCCATGGATCCCGACCAAGTGATGAGATTGACACTCATGTCCACGACTTGTGTGCATGGACGGGATCGACGTATCTCCGCCCGCTTCGATGATCGCGTCTCGGTCAGCGAGATGCCTTCCAACCTTATTCCGTGTTTTAATCGGGCGACGTCGCCCGCCTCCACTATGATGCGCCGACCTTTGACCGACTTGGCGGTCAGCGAGGGCGCGGTCTCGAATGCGGCGACAGCATTTTTCCCTGAGCCTGCTCATAGGAGGGCATCCGCTGATGTGTTCGCAAGATCCCCTGCATCAAACGTGCCAGAAGGAAAATTTCATGAAAGCAGCGGTTAGCGGGTTTGTGATCCTGTCGGGTATCCGACAATGAGGGGGAAACCTTGCACCGGTGGCCGATTTGCCGCCTCGCCGTCCTCTTGCCAGGAGCCGGTAGCTAATAGGGCAGCTCCGCATCGGGACGGCCAGCAACCCAGGTTCATAGACTGTGGCGCGGAAAAAGGCTCTTGCCACTCCTCGCGGCGGAAATCTGAAAAGACGCCTTCGGAAGCCGGGGGCCCCAGGAGGTCTCTCCCGTCTTGCGGAAGATGGAGGCGAGATCCGGATTTTGAGACGCAGAATCCAGCTAAGACGGTCACACAGCTATGTCGAGGCCGTGTGCCCCATCCTGCAGCACCACGAGCCTGACGGTGCCCGCGACCAGCGAGACGCATCGGTCCCGCAGCTTTGTCGAGGCTGCCTCCAGGCGGGTCGGGAAGGAGATATTCTGGGAAGGCGAAGGTGTTGACGAGTTGGGCCGCGAACGCAGGAATAACCAGGCACTGATCCAAATAGACAAACGTTGTTTCGGGCCAATCGAGGTTGACCTGCTGATCGGTGATGCCTCCAAGGCGGCCATCAAGCTCGATCGGAAGCCGACGACTACTTTCGATGAGCTCGCCTCGCAAATGATCGAGGCCGACTCCCGCGCGTACGGGATCACGCTCGCGTGACGCGAAAACGCAATGATTTCGCCGGGCATTTGCAGTCCAAAGCAGCATTCGCCGGCCCGCATCTCTCAGGCGGTCGGCCAGCACCCAGTCAGCACCCGGTCGTTTGGATCGGCAAATTCACACATCCTACAGAGCAGAAAACCATCCGCCCCGTTCATGCGATCGACGATTTCGCAAAAAACTGGGCTTTTAAAGAGATCGCCGTATTCGTCGCATAGAAGGTTGCCTAGTACGTGACGCCGCTCAAAATCCATGGAGCAGAGAGTAACCTCGCCGTTTGGAAGGAGAACATTCCGATACTGTCGTTCGTCCACGCATATCAGCGCTCCGACGACTGGCTGCCGTGGTTCTACAATCTTGGGATTTACGCTTCCACCCCTGCTGCTCACCGGTCGCGCGCGAACTAGGGCTTCGGCAGGGATAATGTCGGCGATATCGGGATGGGGCTCGCCCAAAACTACGAATCGAATTGATGGGATGTCGGCGTGGACGAGTTGACCAACCAAATCGCGATACTTGTCTCCGACAAGGCGGCTATTCATGTGGCCGCCATCATCAAAAACATGAACCACGAATACCCCCAACCGCAGCGCCTGCAAGCGTTGTAGATCCCGCCCCTTCATTCCCACAAGCGTCGTGAAAATCCTGATGCCGTGGCCTTTGGCGGAAGCGTGCTCGACCATTTCGGTGCAATCCGGATTGAGCCATGGCTCAGAATACCCGGCAAAACTAATGTCGACGGAGGTTGGTACGCGCGCCAGACAGCGCTTGAAATCTCCAAGACTAAGATGCTTCGTATCAGATACTTTTCTTTGCCGGTCAGCGAACTTGTCCTGCGGACAATATGAACATCCCACGATGCATCCTGTGGTCGTCGTTATCTCCAAAACTCTGCCGGCTGGGATAGCAGAGCGCAGTTCCGGTAAAATCATTTGCTACTGACTCCCACTCGTCTGGTCATGCATAACGTCCAGCATGGTGTCTTTGGCTTCATGACACCGACGGTCAATACGTTCCGAATGAACCCAGCCATCTCCGACTGGGCAGCAGTCAACGGCCGGCTTCCTCAATCTGCCGAGCGAACTATCAACGAACTTTGGGCACATCGGCGCGGCAGCGCGGCGCAACCGCAATGTCGCGCGTCAGCCATTGCCAAAGGTGTAGCAGTGACCGTTGAGCGGGCGCCCCGCCGAGATGGCGTAGCAGACCATCAATCGTCTCGCGCGTTCTCATGCGGTCAGCCCCCACTCAATGGTGCCGCATCTCCAGCAAAGGCCGTGCCAGCGCGGTTAGCCGCAGCAACTGCATGAGTAGGCTTCGAGAAACCTCTCGCCCAAGGCGGCCGGTTTTTTTGGACCAGACATGTTTTTTTGTCGCTGTCAGCTTTTGGACATGCCCTGCCGTTGGTTCCAGGATGCGCGCCTCAAACTTTCCACGACTGACCTCTCCGACCGCTGAAGATTGCGCGCTGATAGCGCACACCTGGCGCGTCGGCGCCTTGGTCGCACTGACCTATCGCGCGGCGGTGGACGACCGGATGCGCTTTGGAAAATTCAATACGGTCGGAGCCTACTTCGGGCTTACGCCCAAAATATCAATCCGGTGAAACCGATCGAGACGGTGGTGTAGCAAGGTCGGCGATACCATGGTGCGAACCGGGCGCTTTGAAGCGGCGCACATCATGCTAAAAGCGGGCAACCCGCTTCTCGAGCCTGAAAGACTGGGCGCTCTCCGTGGCGAAACGTCGGGCGCATGGAGCGCGCCAAGGTGGCCCTTGCCCGCTAGTTGGGCATCGTGCTCCATCGCATGTCGGTGGAAGCTACCGAATTCCGTTCAGCAAGGCTGCCAGTGATGGCATAGGAGATGAGGATTTGTGCGAGCCGAACGGCTCTCCTGAGGGTCCGCGTCGCCGGGACGAGAGCCTGGCAAAGTCGCGTGTAGTGCTGTGAATGCTTCGGCAAACCACGTGCTGTATTGCCCAGATAGATTGTGCTGCCGACCCAACGCGTCGATATTGTCGCGGCGAGCCTATCCTCGCTACGCAGCGCAAGTGTTAGACGCACACGCTCGTCGAGCGGGGACGATCTGCTCGCGCGTCCCCCTGATTACAGCCATGAAGGCGAGCGAACAATTGCAAGAGGCACAAGCTACCGGCGCCATCGATCGTAACGATTTGTCTTATTCGAGCTCGACTGGTGTGGCGTTCCAGTCGGGTGGGGTCTGCCTGAGAATGTTGCGAACGAAGAAGTCCAGGAGTTTGCGCTTAGTATAGATGCCTGGCGCGCCGTGATCGGCACCAGGCACATAGACCATGTCGAAATCTTTGCCCGCCTTGATGAGCCGGTCGGCAAGCTGGAACGTGGAGGACGGGTCGACATTGTGGTCCATTTCGCCGACGACGAGCATCAGCCTACCCTGCAGCCTGTAAGCATTGTCGATGGCGGAGGATTGGGAATATTCAATGCCGACTGGCCACCCCATCCACTGTTCGTTCCACCATATCTTGTCTATCCGGTTGTCGTAGCAGCCGCTGTTGGCGACCGCGACCTTATAGAATTCGGGATGGAAGAGCAGCGCGCCCACCGCGCTCTGGCCGCCTGCGGACCCGCCGAAAATGCCGACATTGGAGATATCGTACCACGGATACCTCGCGGCGGCCGCCTTGTGCCATAGGATGCGATCGGGAAAGCCTGCGTCATTCAGATTTTTCCAGGCAACGTCATGAAAGGCGCGCGAGCGGTTGTTGGTACCCATGCCATCGATCTGCACAACGACGAAGCCCAGCTGCGTGAGCGGCTCTGTCCGCCTTGAGAAGGATTTTGGGACAAAGGAGCCCTGGGGCCCGGCATAGATATTCTCCACCACCGGGTACTTCTTCTTCGGATCGAAATTGGCGGGCAGGTGGATGACGCCCCAGATATCAGTCTTGCCGTCGCGCCCCTTGGCTTGGAAGCTGAGTGGAGGCTGCCAGCCGGCGGCGACGAGCTCGGAGATGTCGGCGGTCTCCACCTGCATGAGTTTGGCATTGTCGCCGGCGCGGTAGAGCATCATGCGCGGCGGTAGATCGATGCGTGACCAGAGATCGACGTAATAGCGGCCGTCAGGAGAGAACTCGATATGGTGATTGGCCGGCTCGGGCGTGAGCTCAGTCAGCCCCTTCCCGTCGAAGCCGATGCGGTAGCCATGGACGAAGTAGGGATCCTCCCCCGGGTTCATCCCGCTCGCCTCGAACCAGATCTGGCGCTTGACCGGATCGACATGGTTGACCCCCCGGACCACCCACTCACCGAAGGTGATCTGGTTCTTGAGCGCGCCCGTCTGGCCGTCGAACAGATACAGGTGCTCATGCCCATTGCGCTCGGACGCCCAGATGATCTCCTTCCCGTCGTCGACATCGTAACGAAAGACTTTCCCGGTACCGTGCTGGTTCATCACCAGCAGCCGGTAATCAACGAAGGTCGTGCTGGTCTCTTCGATCAGCGAGCGTGCGCGCCCTGTGCGGGCGTCTACCTCGACCAGCCGATAGAGCTGATGGCCGCGCTGGTTATATTCGAAAGTGAAGCCGCGACCGTCTGCCCACCATTGGAGAGCGGAAAGTTTGAAGGGGTTGGAGAACAGGGCGTTGTCGATCACGATCTGGCGGCGGGCGGCAATGTCGAACAGGACCGGCTGGGGCAGCGGAAGGACATCGCCCGGCTTGGGATAGACCATTGCCGAATATTCGCGCTGCAACCGGTCCGTCGACGAATTGAGGTAGGGGACCACCCGGTTGAAGCCGGGGCGAACACGGTAAGCCGCGAGGTGGCGCGAGTCCGGCGACCAGCTCAGTGTCGAAAAGACGTAGTAATTGCCCTCGGATCCATCCCGGCTCAGCGCAACATCCTGCAATCCGTCATTGCTGCGCAGGAAAACATTGTGGTTCTTGATATAGGCGATCCATTTGCCGTCGGGCGACGCGCTGCAGTTGTCGGGGTCGTTCTGCGCCGGCGGCGTGTATAGGTGGCCGAGCGGCCAAAGTTCCGGGTCGTCCGAATCCAATGTGGTGCTGGTACAGTCATAGCTTACAAGGTCGCAGCTCCACCAGGTGTCTTCAATCTGGAAGTCGAGCCTGCGACCATCCTCGGTCAGGTCGAAACGCTCGAAGGGAAGATCGTCGGCCTGATACCGCTTATGGCTCGCCCCGTTTAGCGCCGCCGCCAGACGGGCCTGATCGAAGGGCGGCCGCTTCACGCCCGTGGCGACATCGACCAGCATGAACTGGCGCTTGCCGTGGCTAGTCAGGCGGTAGACGAAGGCTTCACCCCCCGTCAGCCAGAAAGGCATTTCTGAGAGATTGACAGTGAGTCCGCTATAGCGGTCGTTTATGTTAAGTGCCCGCTCAAAATCGGCCGGCGGTGGCGGGGAATGTGCACCGTTCGAACCGTTGGGCAGCGTCTGAGTGGTTGCCGATCCCGATGCCCGCTGAACCAGTAGCCCGAGGGTCAAAGCGCCAATCTCGTCCATGTCTCTTACTTCTTTCGGTTTTCGGAATACGCATTTTGGATTTGGCTTCTCACGCCGGTCCGCAGCACCGCCGAGAGTCGCCTTGGAGGAGAGCCTCCAGGCGGGTGCAGCAGGGCCGCAGTCATCATCACAGAGAGTTCCTTGAGAACATCCAGGAACTGGTCGGGTGACCGATTCCAGAGTCGGCGTCCGCGCCAATAAGGGATCTTCGATGCCTACAATCAGGGAATTCTCAACGCCCGATCACACGTGACGATCACGGCCTCTTTCTTCTTCTGCATCTGGAAAGTCATGCTGTAGGACGCCGGATGTCGCGGCGGCAGAAATCATTGTGCACATGTCGACGCTCTCCGCATGAAGTCGGTCGGATGACACGAAGCAATATGCGCGCCAAAGGAAAAACCCGTTTAGATACAAGGCAACCGATCGAACCGGCTATGTCGCATGTCCGACATTCGTCGGGCGTCGGACAATGCCACCCGACATGTCGCGGGGCGTCAAATTGCCCCTCTTCCTCGACTGTGTGGCTAGACTTCCTGACGGGCAACATGCGTGCTCTAGGGAGTACTGCCCTAAGGGGCTCCTTCATAACCGGAGCCCTTCTCGCGGAGAAGTCCTGATCGCTAACGTGCTCGAATGGGAGCCCCCAGCCAGCCAATCCTCGTCGACGAAAGACCCCTCCGTAATCCCGCCCGCACCGAGGAGGCCCTTGAGGAAAATGCCAGTCGGATTGTGGATGGCATTGAAGAATACTTCCTCCGAGTGCGCATCGAGATGGTCATAGGTGAGTCACGAGAGCAGCGACATGCCGCTGGAATCGTAAAGGTTCTTCGATGCTTCGCCGGTACTGTACCAGTAGCGTGAGTCCACCCTCGAACGAAAAGACTCAGGCCGCCCCGGCTACCGACGCAGACTCGGCGATCACCGGCACCTCGGCAGCGGTGGCGCCCGCCGTCAGGCCAAAAAGCGCCACCTATGTCAAAAACAGTCGCCGCATCTTACCGGCACATCGCATGCCGACGACCTACCTCGAGTCCGCGGCCGGTGGTATCGCGCCCCGGAATCGCACGTACTCCCGCGTATCAGGATGTCTCGGCACCATGCTGTCTCTCCTCTACTCATGCGTCTGCAGCTATTTGCGCATGTTCCGTGCCAAATCTGAAATTATTCGGTTTCAATAGGATAGCTGCAAACCGCCGTGGCCATACCCGACATTGTTAGACTGCAGAAAAAGCGGAATGCGGGGGCGTGCCTTGCTGAGTGGCGTAAGTCGGCGGTGACGAAGCCGCTCGCGAGCGCGCCTCAACAGCGCTGAAGCGAGCGAGCGGCGTGTCGGTGGTCATCGATGCTCCCCGGCAGGGTCGGGTTGCTGATCTTCAACCTGAGTCGAAGGAGCCACCGATGAGACCACATGATGGACCAACGCTCCTCGTGGAGAAGACCCCTACGCTAAATTCGAGCTTTCTGAACGGCACTGCACGGCGGCTCTTCGTTCAGCTCAAGCGGCTCCGGCCAATTGCCGAATACGGGGTGGGCGGTCATGCATCTGTTCGAGCGGGAATGCTCGATGCAGCACCGTTCCACTGCGAGTCGCCTGGCGGCCATCTCCCTTCCCGGCCAACCGAACCGCTCCTGACTCCTCTGCTCGTAGCGATCCTGGCCTGCCGATCGAGGAAGCCCACCTCGCCGATCACCATCGTCTCCAGGCCTTCACCAGCTCGCACTCAAATTCCAACGCTCTCAGGTGCTCGCGGCCAGTTCGAGGCACATCCTATCCCATTTGCGCGGCAGTAGCGCTCAATCCTCTTCCGCACGAGCAACATATCGTCTCACCGCGAGGGCTTTGCGTTCGGTCCTGTCCAATGTCCGACAATATCGGATACGCAACGTAGCTGAGGCGAATTCATCACCTTGCGTTTGAACGGTTTTCACACTTGGCACGGTACATGCGCCGTGAGCAGACACGTCGCGGACCAAGGAGAAATCGTTCCATGATCACCTCGCCGAAAGCTGCCGCCGCGGGTCTCCCGGATCCAGCCAACGATGACGCTCAACTGAGGCCCGGCAACATGAAAACGGTTGCTCATCCGGCTCGGCGCCGCCCGCCCATCCACCTTCTCCCACCATGGGGTAGACTGAGACGCAGCGCCTTCAAAGTGAGGAACAATCACTTTGCCGCGAACCTTTCCTCCCGTTCTGCCACCACCGCCACCGTCGATGAAACTTCGGCCTGGCTGGCTGCGCAGGATAGTTGCAGCGGCCGCGCTCCATGATCCAAAACCGAAGCTTTGGGAATTCAGTTCCTGCCCCGCTTAGTTCCTATTTGTGTGTGCTATTCTGCCATGCGCCTAATGAGATTGTCCCACCTGCTGACCGCTCCTAACGTGGTTGTGATCAAAGCCAAGAGCTAGCAGTCAACAGGAGTGACCATCAAGAACATTATGAGCTTATCCATCCCTATGACCCAGAGGCTGTGGCGGCCTCCACGGAAAAGGCATTTCGCATGTCGCCAGAGGAACGGAAAGACCGTTGGAGCGCAATGAAGAACAGTCTCCACGGCCACGATATCCTATCGATGGTGCCACGGCTTCTCGCAAAGCTCTAGGCGGCGGACTTGCCAGCATGAGGCTGATCGCGACCAAGTGAATCAGGGCAGCATTCCGGCCTCGCCGAGGCGTGGTTAATGTGCTGTGGTAACCCCGATGGCGAAGACCGCAGACCAACTACCCAGGTCGGTTGTAGCCGATTGTGCTGGCACGGGAGCGACGAACTTGCGGCTGCGGCCCCTCGTCAAATTAGTTGAGCCGATCCGCAATAAGGGCTCTCGTCGCCGGGTCCGTCGGTGTCGAGCATTCGACTGTCATCGCTTCGCTGATCGAGACCCCGTGTATTGAATATGTCGACCCACCCGGTTGGCGACATCGCTGATGTGCTAAGCAGCATCGACCTACACCGCACGCCAGATCTCAAGACGTTAGCTTGAGCACATTCCATATTAAAACAAGAGGAAAAAGACATGGGTGAGCTCTCTTGCAGTCGGCAGGTTCCTTCAAACGAGCGGCCACGACTGATTGTCGAGGGCGCTCACGCCGCACGGCAACATCAAATGCTGGCATCCATTGACCTGAATTTACTGTTGTCTCTTGAGGCGCTGCTGGAGCACCGCAACGTCACGCATGCGGCTCGGCACGTGCGCTTGAGCCAACCGTCGATGAGCCGAGCGTTGACAAGGCTGCGTGGCATTTTCAATGACGATCTTTTGGTTCGCGGCTCGAGCGGCTTGGTCCCGACGCCGCAGGCCGAACGGTTGGCCCGAATGCTGCCGCCGGTGTTGGATGCGCTCCGCGGGATGTTGAACCGCCAGGGGGGATGGCGATTAAAGACAATAATGCCGATACCCGACCATCAAGCCCTGATCTTGCTGCCGCCTCTCCTACCCCTGCTGCGCGAGCACGCGCCAAATCTCGACATCGTCACCGGCTCGTTTCTACGAATATTTAATACAATGAAGGCATGAACTGCATGGGCAAATGATCGATCAGATCGGGGTCAGGAAAACCAGAGTCAAGTTGAGAGCCCACGCAAGCTCGCTTTGCTGATTTGGACCTGATCCGCGCATCACCATACCGGCCCGCGGCACATGGAACGGCCGCAAATCAAGGCCTGACACATGACCGCACTCGATCACATGTCCAATGCTTCAGGTTCCTCCTTGCAAAATGGCTGGCATCCACACAAGAACTTGACGCACACAACTGCAGTTCGCGGCGGCGCTGTGGATCAACTACGCCCTTCAATTGTGTCGGCGGGCGCGTGGTCACGATGCAGTTCGCAACCGGGATGGCACATCGAAATTCGCCGCGTTTGGTGCGATGTAGGCTGCGGCCATCGCGACCAGTTCCTCTGCAGCCTTAAGATCAGCGCGATATTTTCAAGCGGTAGAGCAACTCGCCGACTTCGAAGCGCGTAGTGTCATAGACGTCGTGCCCGTCTCGTTCACGCCGAGATAGACACTTCCCGTCGTGTGGATGTCGAGCGCATGTCCGTCTACCCAACTGCCTCTAATCTGTCTCAAGCGTCCCGCATCGTTCTCCAACAGGTTGGCGATCAGATCGCGGCTGATCTCACGGCCAAAAGAAGCTCGACAGCTCACTGCGGGTGATCGGCTGGAAATAGGCGATCGTCATCAGCACCAGCGCCTCCGATTGCGACAGATCGCTGCTCTGTTCGCTCTCGCCTGACGCGACATGAATGGCATCGGCGTAGGCCGGCTACGGTGCTGCCAGCCGCCGGCGATCGCGACCAGATCGTAGGGCAGGCCGCGCAGCTCCTCGCGAATGTCGTCAATGAGCAGCTCGATGCCCCAATTCTTGCCGACGATGCGGGCGAGCGTCTCGCGGCCAACCGGCTCGCTCGCAGCAAAAATCATCGCTTCCACCCGGTGCATCCATTCGCGCCAGCGCGCCTCTGCCGGCAAGTGTTCCAGCTCGCGATCGAACAACTCTTCCTCCGCCGTCCGCCCTCTTCGTTTCGGGGGACGCGTCGCCTATCGCATGGCGCTTGACCATCCTGACGGTATCAACCGGCTCGCCGTGCTCGACGTCCTGCCGACGGAGACAACGTGGGAGAGGCCGACGCGAGGCTCGTATTGGCATTCTGGCCATGGTCGCTGCTGGCGCAGCCCGAGCCGTTGCCCGAGCGCATCGTGTCCGCAGCCGCCGATGCCATCATTGATAATGCGCTCGGAGAATGGGGCTCGTCGCCCGACGCATTTTCCGCTGAAGTCCAAGCAGCCTATGTCGACGCCTTCGCGATCCCTACCACGTCCATGCAATCTGCGAGAAACATCGAGCGGCAGCGACAATCGACCGCGAGCACGACAGGGCGGATTGGGCCGGCGGCCGCCGGATTCCCCTGCTCGCCGTTTGGAGCGCCAACGGACCAATCGATACCTGGTATGCCGCAGAAGGCGGACCGATCGCGCTCTGGCGGGCCTGGGCGGATGACGTTCAAGGCAAGAAGCTTGAAGGCGGCCACTTTTTCCCGGAAGGGATTCCCGAACAGACGGCCGACGCTCTCGGCCGCTTCTTTAGCAATTAAAGCCGATAGGCAGAGGTGTCGAATTTGCTCATTGACACCATGCCTTTCCCGCAATTAGTCTCCGCGCCCATGAAGATGACACTCATTCTCGTAGTAGGAAAGCGCGTGGGCAAGGCGGTGTAACCGCCGGGCGAAAACCTCCCATGCGCTACACACAGGCTCCCTCGGGGGCCTTTTTATTGCCTGAAACAAGACTAAACGACCAGCAATCGCCGCAGGCGACAAGAACGGGACAGACCGATGAGCAACCGACAGGACGAAACCGGACGGCGTGAAATGACCGGCGCCGAAATGGTCGTGCAGGCGCTGAAGGACAATGGCGTCAAGCATCTCTTCGGCTATCCCGGCGGCGCGGTTCTCCCGATTTATGACGAGCTCTTTCAGCAAGACGACGTCCAACACATTCTGGTGCGCCACGAGCAGGGCGCCGGCCATGCCGCCGAGGGCTATGCACGCTCGACCGGCAAGGCCGGCGTGATGCTGGTGACGTCTGGGCCCGGGGCGACCAATGCGGTGACGCCGCTGCAGGACGCGCTGATGGATTCGATCCCGCTGGTCTGCATCACCGGTCAGGTTCCGACCTCGCTGATCGGCTCGGACGCGTTCCAGGAATGTGACACGATCGGCATCACGCGGCCCTGCACCAAGCACAACTGGCTGGTGAAGGACGTCAACGAACTGGCGGGCATCCTGCACGAGGCGTTTCATGTCGCCACGACCGGCCGGCCCGGGCCGGTGGTCGTCGACGTGCCGAAAGACGTTCAGTTCGCCAGGGGCATGTACACGCCGCCGCAGACGGCGCCGCGCACCAGCTACCAGCCCAAGGTCCAGGGCGACCTCGACAAGATCAAGGCCGCGGTGGCGCTGATGATGGAGGCCAAGAGCCCGGTCATCTATTCCGGCGGCGGCGTCATCAATTCGGGCGCGGAAGCGAGCCCCCTGCTGCGCGAACTGGTCGACCTGACCGGCTTTCCCATCACCTCGACCCTGATGGGTCTCGGCGCTTATCCGGCCAGCGGCAAGAACTGGCTTGGCATGCTCGGCATGCACGGCACCTACGAAGCCAATATGGCGATGCACGATTGCGACGTGATGATCTGCATCGGCGCGCGCTTCGACGACCGCATTACCGGGCGGCTGAACGCGTTCTCGCCAAACTCGAAAAAGATCCACATCGACATCGATCCGTCGTCGATCAACAAGAACGTCCGCGCCGACGTGCCGATCATCGGCGATGTCGGCCGCGTGCTGGAAGACATGGTGCGGCTGTGGCGCGCGACGGCAAGGGCCGACAAGAAGCCGCTCCATCCGTGGTGGGAGCAGATCGCCCGCTGGCGCGCCCGCGATTCATTGGCCTACACGCCAAACGACGAGGTGATCATGCCACAATATGCGGTGCAGCGGCTCTCCGAGCTGACCAAACATCTCGACACCTACATCACCACCGAGGTCGGCCAGCACCAGATGTGGGCTGCGCAGTATTTCCATTTCGAGAAGCCGAACCGCTGGATGACTTCAGGTGGGCTGGGTACGATGGGTTACGGCCTTCCGGCGGCTTTGGGCGTGCAGATCGCGCATCCGGACTCGCTGGTCATCGACATTGCCGGCGACGCCTCGGTGCAGATGACGATCCAGGAGATGAGTTGCGCGGTTCAGTTCGAAGCGCCGATAAAAATCTTCATCCTGAACAATCAGTATATGGGCATGGTGCGGCAGTGGCAGCAGCTGCTGCACGGCAACCGGCTGTCGCACTCCTACACCGAGGCGATGCCGGACTTCGTCAAGCTGGCGGAGGCCTATGGCGGCCACGGCATTGGCTGCGAAAAGCCCGGCGATCTCGACGACGCGATCAGGGAGATGATCTCGGTCAAGAAGCCGGTGATCTTCGACTGCCGCGTCGCCGCGCTGGCAAACTGCTTCCCGATGATCCCGTCCGGCAAGGCGCATAACGAGATGCTGCTGCCCGACGAGGCCACGAACGAGGTGGTTGCCAACGCGATCGACGCGAAGGGCAGGGAGCTGGTGTAAGTTGGCGGACGCGAGTCCTGCTCGCCGTCGTGCGCCGTCACTGGGATGTCGAGAATGGCCTGCACTGGCAGCTCGACGAGGTCTTCTGCGAGGACGACTGCCGGACCAGAAAGGATCACGGCCCCGAAAACCTCGCTTGGCGCTTCTGCCTTAATACCTTTCGAACGGACAGCAAAAAGGACACCATGCGTGGCAAAATGATGCGTGCAGGCTGGAACGATGCTTATCTCTTCCAACTCATGACTCAAATGCGATAGCCCTGCCCCGTGTGGGGGGAGATTGGCCGTCATCGCTGCTTTCGCCAATCTCCAAGGCTGAAGTTTGGAGCCGCCAGTGAAGCTGCCGATCTCCCCTTGCGGGGAGATGGCCGGCATGCCAGAGGGGGGCGCTGTCACGCCAGCGTTAGATCACGTTCAATTCCCTGAATGCCCGCCCTTCAGCGACTCGGCTGTACCCAAACGCCGAGCAGTCCACCGTGCGGTAGCCGCCATGCACGATCAGCTCGGTCAGCGCCTTGCCGACCGCCGGCGCCTGCTGCAGGCCGTGGCCGGAAAAACCATTGGCGAAGAGAAAATTCTCCACCTGCGGATGCGGGCCGATCACCGCGTTCTGGTCGAGCGTGTTGTAGTCGTAGTGGCCGGCCCAGGCGCGCGTCGGCTTGATGGCTTCGAAGGCGGGAATGCGGGTCGCCAGCACCGGCCAGATCACCTCTTCGAACAGCGGCCAGTCGGGCTCGAAATCGTTGGGGTCGGCGGGGCCGTCGCCCTCTTCGGGTTCGGCCCCGCCGGTGATGTAGACCGAGCCTTCGGGTCGGACATAGATGCCTGAGGGATCGACCAGCATCGGCATGTCGTCATATTTCTCGCGCGCCTCGAAGATGAAGACATTGCGCTTGCGCGGTTCCACCGGCAGCACCAGTCCGGCCATTGCCGAAACATTGCCGGCATTCGGCCCGGCGGCGTTGACGACGATGCCGGCGTCGAGCCTTTCGCCATTGTCAAGGCTGACGCTGGTGACACGCTCGCCCTGCCGTTCGATGCCGGTCACATCGGCGGTGATGAAATCGATGTTTTTCTCGCGCAGCGCCTTGCGGAACAGCATCAGCATGGCATGCGCGTCGAACCAGCCCTCGCCCGTGCGGCCATAAGCGCCGGCGGTGATGCCGTCGGCCGACAGCCATGCAAACCGGCGGACGAGCGCCTCCGCATCTTCAAGCACGATGTCGGTGCCCTCGGCCAACTGCGTCTCGTGGTTGGCCTTGAGGATCGGCAACCCGTTCTCGCCGGCAAGGATAAGATAGCCGCCTTCGCGAAAGCCGATATCGGCGTCGGCCCCGAATTCTTCCGTCAGCCGCCGGAACAGTTTTAGCGTGAACTGCGACAGCCGGATGTTTTCCGGAATCGAAAACTGCTGGCGGATCGAAGCACAGGACAGCGTCGTCGCCGCATGGGCGAACTGCGGGTCGCGCTCGACCAGCGCGATCGAGCCCGAAAATCCTTCCTCGCGCAGATAATAGGCGATCGAGGAGCCGACGATGGCTCCGCCGATGATGACGACGTCGTAGCGCACTTTTCGCTTCTCCAGTTCCAGAGCATGATCCCGAAAGACGGTTTTCGGATCAGGCTCCAATTCATGCAGCCGGCAGGAAGATCTCGAAGCGCGTGCCGCGCTCGGAGTCAACCAGGCGGATCGTGCCATCATGCGCTATCAGGAGGGCCAGCACGATGCCGAGGCCCATGCCGGTGCCGCCGCAATCGCGGCGCGTGGTGAAGAATGGCTCAAAGATGCGTGCCCGGTTGCTCGGCGAGATGAGGAGGGCAAAAGCCTGTCCTCGTTGGGCTCAAGGTCGGCAACATCGACAGCGGACGCCAAACCCACGCCAAGGGCGAGAAGGACGCGTGTGATGCTGTCGCGCAGCTTTTCCGGATGTTACGGCGGCTTCTAGCGGCTACCTCCACCACAGGATTTGGCTTTTTCAAACGGGCGCGGCTCGTTCTTCGAGGGGCTAACATGGGATGACATCTCACAAATGCGTTCGAAAACTTCCCATGCATGAGGCGTGCCGGAAAAGAAGTCTGCCCAAGCAATGAGTTCTCGAATTCCAGCTCGTCCGGAACCCGACATTGTCGGATAACCGACGATCTGGGCAGATGGATGCTCGCGGCAGTGATCCTTCCACACCGCAGACCGGGCAGGGTCAGGTCAGGCATCCACGGGCTGGCCCTTCGCGGCAGCATGGTAGGCCAGATATTTTCACTGCGTCGAAATACGGTCGGCCACCTGTTTGGCATCATGCCAGGCGCCCCAGAAGAAGCTGGACCCTCTTTGCGACTGCCAAGGTAAACCCAGGCAATAGAGCCGGGCTGGCTCGAGACGCCACGGTGGTGCCTTGGCCGGCCCTTCTCGTCGAAGGCGTCGACCTTCAGCCAGCTGTAGTCGACAGCAAAGCCTGTCGCCCAGACGATCGCCGCTATCCCGGCCTCGGCCAGGTCGAGCTCGCGGACCGGATTGGTCACGCATTCCGGATCCTGGTCGACCCGACGGGCCGCGGGCTCTTCCGAGAGGTCGAGACGGTTGCGAGCAACATAGGCGTCGGCTTCATCCAGCAGCGACATCAAGCTTACGTCGCCGAGGGCAATGTTTTTCGCGAGATCGGGCGCGAAGCTCATCACGCCGTCCTGGTACTTGCTTGTCATACCGAGGAGCGTAAGCCCCTGCGCGGCCAGACGACCGAAGTCGATCGTCTCGCCGCCGCGCGCGCCGCTCACCGCGACCGTGACGTGTTCGGTGCCGGGTCCCGGGGTCTCGGCGTCCCACTTGCCGAGGACGCCCAGCCACCATTAGAAATCGCGCCCGCGATAGGCCCGCGGCGGGCGATCGTGACTGGGATCTGGAAAGGTCCGGTCGCGGCGACGATGCTGTTGGCTTCGATCACGCCGTCCGTCGTCTCGACGCGGAATCCGGGCCGCCCGACATTTCTTTGCCCGAGTTGACCTCCACGCCGTAGCGGATCGCGCATTGATTTGCTTTGCATAAGCGACAAAATAGTCGGCGACCTCCTCCTTTGGAGGCAAAGTCATCGGGACCGGTCCCCGGAAACTCCATGCCCGGGAACCGGTCATACCAGGCCGGGCCATTGGCAACGAGGGAGTCCCACCGCTGCGAGCGCCAGCGTTCGGCAATGCGGCCGCGTTCAAGAATTAGATGAGGCACCCTGCACTTGCTCAGGTGCTCGCTCATAGCCACTCCCGCTTGGCCGCCGCCGACGACAAGCGTGTCCACTTTTCAAGAGTCATATCGTTCCTTTTCTTCCTGCCCAGGTGTCTGCGAATGCGGCGGCGGTCTGATTCTCGATTTACTGAATGGACCCAAATGCGCAAATTAGCATTTCCTGTGCCAAGGGTTAGCCTGTCCCTAATGTTCGGAGGGATTGCCGATGATGTGCAACGGACGGGATGTCCCGGATCAGCACCATTGGAGAAAAGTGATCGAACGGATGTCTGAATTTTTTGCCGTTCCCGCTCAGATCCTTTGTTCCTAACGTCGGCGTGCGTTGCCGACGCCGTTGTCTTCGGCGATCTCTACCCAAGAAGATCCCGTGGGGGGCCTTCGGGAAATTCGTCTCGGTCATTGGTTTGGTTGAAAGTAGGGACCCTGTCGGGTGAGGAGGGGCACCGGCAGGCGCGCCGCGCCTAAGTCGACCCGGATGGCGACCTAACAGCGATGGAGGCTGTAGAGACGTCGACACGGCCGCACAGCAGCTGGCGCACACACGACCGAATTGATCCTATCCCGATCCCGCCTCTCTCACCCGCCTCCTCTTCGGGCTAAGGCTTGAGTTTGATGACCGGCTCCATCACTGCGAAGACCGCGTCGTCCGGTAGGTGGCACTTGATATTATGGCTACCGGCAGCATTCGGACGGGCGGAACCTCGCGCTCACAAATTTCTCTGGGAACCAGATGCTTGCGCGGACAGCGCGTCTGGAAGGGGCAGCCGCTCGGCGGATCCATCGCCGAGGAAATGTCGCTTTCGAGCACAATGTGTTTCTTGACGACACAGGTGTCGGCAATCGGGCTCGCCGACAAAAGTGCATCGGGTCGTAGGGCGGCGACAATATCTGCTCGACGATGTGGCCCGAGATACGTGACCACCACACGGTCGGCGGTTTGGCATCTCGAATGTTCAGATGATTGGTGGCCGCCGCAGTGCAGTGCCATGCGTACTGCTCGGCGGAAAGGCGAAATGCAGGTGGGAACATTCATCGTGCAAATGAGAGCATAATGGCAATCGATTAGAGCGATGACTCGACGAGCGATATATGGCGGCGGTTCGTCGCTCGTGGCTGCATCTGGGAGAATTGAGATCAAAAAACTCATCCTACAGCTGAAACGGTTTTTTAGCGGTCAACCAGCTTCCGAAACCTTCGGCAACGAGCGCGATGTTAGCTTGGGTTCCAGTGGCATCGACCGGATCGCCGATTGCGAAGGCGACAGCCAATCTTCGACCCGGGAAAGCGATCACGGATCCTGCGGCGAGAAGGCATGGGACGAACTCTCCGGTGACAATGGCCGCGACGAACCGCGCATTTTTGGGAGGGACAATGACAAGCTCTGCGGATCCGGCGCAGATGTTCTCTACGCTGGAAGCAGCAAGCACTATCTGACCGCGGGCGTTCACTCACGGCTCCAGGATCGGATGAGCGGCTTCGACCCGAGGTTCGGGTGGAAGCCGCACATCATCGTGCTCGTCGATATCGAACGAGATACCTTCATTTTTCATAGGGTGGGGTTCTACAGAGACGGTTTTGGCCCGAACTCCGTCGACAACGCCAGCGTAGTGTCCGGCTATCCTGCGAGCTGGTTTTACAACGGCAAGCCACGTAGGGCCTTTGCCTCGGGCGCGCCGGACAGCGGCGCACCACGGCGCACCGCAACCATGCCGGCCGTGGCCGGAGACCAGAAGGGTTTGCCCTCCTGCGAGATCATTATCTTTCCCTTTAAACGAGCATGATTCCGAAGCGTGACAATCGGTCACGACCATTAGAGGAGCTGATCAAAAGTCGTCTTTGGCTTCCAACCGTGCTTGGTGGCCGCCTTAGCAGCCCCCGCCAATCGGCAGGTCCACCTCGGCCGGACCGAAATAGCCGCTTGTATCCGGATCAGGGCCTGTTACTCCTGCGTTAGCGGCCTACCTCGTCAATGCCTTCCTCTTCCAGACGATCTCCCTCCCAACACGCCTGAAGGCAGCCTCGACAAAGCTGCGGACCGAATGCGTCCCGCGGTCGCGAGCACAATCGTCAGCTCGTGGTGCTGCAGGATGCGCCAGGAACGCGAGCGGTTAAGTTGAGTGGTGTACCCTAGGCATCAGAACTGGGAGGACTCCGTTCCACTTTCCGCCTTGCGCATGACTGGAGAGATTTCCGGCGGGCGTCGCCTCCCGAGCAATGCTTTTCATGTTCAATGATTGTTTCGATGGAGCGCATCTACGGTATGAATGCAGGCATCACCGTTGAGCTTCGAACAGCATCGGTGCGGCTCCGGAGCCGTCATCGAGCCAAAAACAGCGGCAATGTCGGCTTTTCAAAAGTCCATCTGGTCACACCGCCAAACAGCCGCTCACGCAGCCGACGGCTGCCATAAGCGCCCATGACTATCATGTCGGCGGACGTGTCGATTGCGTGCTGCGCAAGCACCGTGGCCGCCGGTTTGCCGGCACTTGGCAACAGGTCAACCGACACCCGAGCACCGTGCCGAGTGAGATAGGCAGCGATGTCGGCTCCAGGCTCCGCGCCGTTCCCGTTATAGTTCGCCTTCGGATCGACCAGGGCAACACGAACTTCCTCAGCAGCGCATAAGACACCCAGCGCTTCCCGAACCGCACGGGACGCCTCGACTCGCGAATCCCAACCGACCAGGACGCGCCGTGGCCACAAGGTCGCCTCAGTGCCCTTCGGCACAACGAGCACCGGCCTTCCCGTATCGAACAAGCAGCCGTTGACAAGAGGAGGTCCGAGATTCTCGTCATTGAGGAGACACGGTCCGATGATCGTGAGGTCGGCGCAGAGCGCCCGCTGTCGTGCCACTTCGCCCAGGCTTGCCGGATCGCAATAGTCGGTGTCAACGTCATAGGCGAGCGACATAGCTCTCAGCAGTCTCTGGATATCTTTGGAGCGTCTTTCCATTCTGGCCACGTCCTGTGTAAATCGATCGATTTGTCGAAACCGATCATTCAATCTGGCAATTGCCTGTCCACGTCCTCCAGGCCATTCGGGGACACCATCTCCGATCGACGGATACGACATAAGCAGCATCGGAGGCGGTATAACCAGTACGGAAAGGTGCGCGCCGACTTCGGCACACAAGCCGGCGGCAATTCTGACGTCCTGATCGGAATTGTCAGCGCCGGTCGCACAGAGTACGCTTTTAAAAGCCATTTGCCTGCTTCTCCTGAGTATTCGTTTAGGGCGTTTCAGGCCGCAAGACCGGCTCACCGCGCGAGGGAATGGAGTGGCACCACACCCGCACTTGATTCAGTCGTCCGGCTTCTCGAGCGAGTAGCCGGCCGACCTGACGGTGCGGATGACGCTGCTGGGCGAAGCCGTTTTCAGGGCTTTTCTGATCCGGCTGATATGGACATCGACGGTGCGTGGACCGACATGGATGTTGGACGGCCAGGCCGCGCCGATAAGTTCGTCCCGGCTAAAGACCTTTCCGGGAGCTTCAATCATAAGCCGCAGCACGTTGAACTCGATGGGTCCGAGGTGGATGTCGTGGCCATTGCCGCGAACCCGGTGGGCGTCGAGCTTCATCTCGAGGCCGCCACAGGAGAGCCACCCGCCGTTTTCAAAGCCATTTGCGCCCCGCTTCGTCAGCGCCAGTCTCGCCCGTAGACAGTCGAGCAGCTTGGCCGGGGCGATCGGCCGCACAAAGCTCTCGTCAATGCCAGCCTTCAGGAGATCGAGGTGCTGGTTCTCGGCGCCGGGCGCGATCAGGGCAATAATCGGCAGCCCGCCGGTCCGGGGCTCGCGCTTGAGCCGGGCGCAGATTGCAGACCCGGTTATGCTCGCTGGCCCGCAGTCCAGCACCACGGCCTTGAATTCCCGTTCGTCGGCCAATGCAAGCGCTTCCTTGGCGCCGCCTG
Organism: Mesorhizobium sp. WSM4849; assembly: GCF_055811385.1. Taxonomy (NCBI): domain Bacteria; kingdom Pseudomonadati; phylum Pseudomonadota; class Alphaproteobacteria; order Hyphomicrobiales; family Phyllobacteriaceae; genus Mesorhizobium; species Mesorhizobium sp. WSM4849. The sequence goes on along the minus strand of NZ_JBVVPW010000016.1, from coordinate 110,585 downwards.
CCGGCTCACTGGCGAAGCCGTCCACCTCCAGTATGTGGCTCAGGAACAGATAGAACTCGGTATCATGCGAACAGATCAGGACAAGTGGCTTCATCGGCGCTACCCCAAGAGCCCCATCGGCCCGGACCGCGTCGGCTGCGCAGGCTGGCCATGGCGGCTGCTCAAGACTTGTCATGACCCCTTCGCTCGACACCTGCTCTCATCACGCGCGCGCTACCTCGGGATAGGTTTCGATGGCTGCGATTGCGTCGCCGACCAGTTTCGTGCCGGCCTCGGCGAGCTTGCGGAGGGTCTCGAAGCCGAACCGATGCACGTCGCGCAGGGTCTTGGACAGAACGACCAGACGCCCGGCGGTGAAAAGCACGCGCCCGAAGCCCTCATGGCTCATTTCGATCATCGGCGATGCCATCAGGCCGGAGCGCTCCTCGATCGCAAGGGCGACGGCAGTGTAGAACTTGTCGAGCCTCCACAGCACGTCCGGATCGGGATCGCCGATGATTGGAATCGTACGGCGCTGTTCCTTGCTGACGATGAAGTCGGCCAGCAACTCAGCGTCCGCTTTGCCGTCCCATGACCCGTGGGAATCCTGAGCCCGGATCAGCCGCACGAGGCATTTGACGAACGGGCTGGCAAGGGCCGCCTCGTCCTCGTTGACAGCAGGGCTAACCGCGACTTCAAACATTTCGCTCTTCCTCGTTTCAGTCCTCGTCCTCGAAGGACGGTTTCTCTCCGGCGACACCAGCTTCGGCCAGCACCTTGCGCAGCCAGGGCGGAGGACATGTCCTCAGCATCGTCTGCGTGCGCAACAGCACCTCTTGGATGGGTTGTGGCTGCGGCACCTTGATTGGATGGATTTTTGCCGAGACAAGCTTGGCTGCCGAAGGTCCGCCGATCGCCAGACAAAACAGGAGGTGGCAGCCCTTCAGCGCTTCCACCTTCGGTGCGATGCGGTCATCCCCCTCGGTCCGATGTTTCCCCCTTTCGTCGGAGACGTCGTCGAAGGCAAGGGCTTCCAGGAGGTTCCATTCCTCGCGCGTCACATCGTAGATGACAAAGCGCTTGGCGGACCCGAAATGTGCATTGAGCTCCTTCATGTCCTGGGTTGCGATTGCCACGCGCAAAGCGCCTGCTTGTCGTTCACGCATCGGACCTTGAACCTCGTCAGTGACGAGTGAGAGGCGACGAACGGGGCCCACCTGGCGTTTCCCGCTTGCGGAATGGATCAAGTTCCTCAGGCGTCGGCGCATGCCGGTCGGCTTGGAACATGTTGGCAACCTCGAAAACCAGATCACGGGTCCCTTGATAGAGGATTGAGAGCTTGTGCTGGCTGCCGAGCCGGTCGAACACGGGGAAGCCGACGCGCATGAGCGGAATGCCAAGGCGCTGCGACGCCTGGCGTCCATGTGAATGGGTGACCAGAAGATCAGCGCCGCCGGCAAGCGTTTCCAAATCGCCGAGATCGCCGATCTGAATCGACTCCGCCGGTACCTTTTCCAGAATTTCCGACATATCGGTCGTCGTGACCGCCGCCGCGATTTTGGAGCCCATGCCCGTGAAGAAGGTTGCGAATTGATAGAGTTGGTCTGGTTCAGCAGCGATAGCAATTTTCTTGCCTCCGAAATGGAAATGTCCGTCGAGCAGCGCATCCTGCAATTGCGCCCGCCGGCGGCGCACACTGGCCGGCACAGACTCGCCAGAAATCGTGGACAGCAGGGAAACAAACTGATCGGCGTCCTTCAATCCGGTCAGTGACTCGAACAGCACGTAAGGGACACCGGTCACCTTGTGCAGCACCTCGGCCGGCCGGCGCATATGCTCGCAGACGGCAATGCAGTGCTCGGCCGCGCCGAGCTCGCGGATGTCCTCGACGCTCGTACCGCCATAGGTGGTCGGGACCCAGTGGTCTGGTACAGTACCGTCAAGCGAGCCTGAGAGGTCCGGCAAAATCACCGGGTGCAGCCCAAAGCTTTCAACCATCTCGCGCAAATGCTCGATGTCAGCCACAGTGAGGTTCCAGCCGGGCAGGATTGCGATCTTCTTTGACTGGCGCGCCCGCTCGCCAGGCCGCGTAATGCCTTCAATCATCGCGGTGACAGCCTTGGCCCAGCCCTCTTCGAGGGCGCCGCTGAAATCCGGCGTGTTGGCCAGCACGATCTCCGTACCCGCGAGTTCTTCCGCCCGTTTCAGCCTGATGTCGGCGATGTCGCCGGCGGAATCTTCGCCCCGGGTTTCCACCAAAGCCGTCGTGCAGACCCCGATCAGCTTTGGCTTCGTGCGAGTCTTGAGATTGAGGATCGCCTCTTCCAGATTGTCTGACCCGCCGAGGATGGTTGTCACTTCGTCCATCGCGGTGGTCTGTAGGGGAATCGTTTCCTTGAAATGCCGCACGAAGAGCACGAGCGCGAAGCTGGTGCAGCCCTGGGTGCCGTGGAACAGCGGCACTGCGCCGTGGATCCCTAAAAAGGCCAAGGCGGCACCCAGCGGCTGTGACGATTTCAGTGGATTGACCGAGGCTGATTTGGTCTGGGCAAGGATTCGGGTCATCGGATTTCCTCAACACTCGCCGAAATCGTCGGCGTCGTGCCGGCGAATTCCTGGGCAGCGTGCACCGTCGCGGTCTCGTTCTTCGTGCTCGGCTGTTCGTCCTTCACATCAGGCCGGCAATCCCACGGGGCCCGCTCGCGCACCTGGCACCAGATCGGGTTGTGAATGGCGAGGTCGATCTGGCGTACGAGTTCCACCATGCCGTCGTAACCGGCGTAAGGGTGTTGGCGCTCCTGGTTGATGTCGAGCCAGGGCGTCTTGGCCTTGAGCGCGACGAATTGCGTGCGCCCACCCGACAGCATGATATCGGCCTTGCCTTCTGAGAGCATGGTGTAAAGGTCGCGCGCTGACATCTGCTCAAACATGTGGTTGTCGTCCTTGAGGATCTGTTTGATGCGCTCCTTGTCTTCGACCGTGGATTTCTTGACCGAGGTGCCCACGATCTCCATGCCGATCTCCATCAGCGCATGGACGACTGACCAGGACTTCACACCACCCGTGTTGAGCAGCACGCGCTTGCCTTGCAGCCCCCGCCGGTAGGCCTCGAGCTTCTCCCATGCAATCGCCTCCTGCTCAGCGATCAGCGTCTCTGTGCGGTCGAGGATCTCCCGATCGGCGCCCTTCCGCACCAGCAGCTCAGCAATTTTGCGGAGGGCTTCCGAGGTGTCCGAGATCCCGTAGAAGGAGCCCTCGAAGAAAGGGATGTCCCAGCGCTCGTCCATCTTGCGGGCTAGATTGATGAGGGCCGTCGAGCAGACCACCATAGCCGCCCGGGCGCGATGCGCGGAAGCAACGTCGAGATAGCGCGCGTCGCCCGGAATGCAGGCGCGAACCCGGATCCCGAGCCGATCAAGGAGCGGCTTTATCAGCCAGAATTCGCCGGAAAGGTTGAATTCACCAAGTATGTTGATGTCGTACGGACCGGCGTCGTCGGGTTCCACCGTGCCGATGACATGGTCGAGCAACGCCTCGGCGGCGAGCTTGTTGCCGAGGTTCTTGGAGCCGGCCAAGCCCGGCGCATTGATCGGGACTACGGCCAAGCCGAATTTTTCGGCGGCGCGTTTGCAGACGGCCTCGATATCGTCGCCGATGAGCGCCGTCACGCAGGTCGAATAGACAAAGACTGCGGGCGGCGCATACGCTTCCTTGATTTCGCGAATCGCCTTGAAGAGCTTCCGCTCGCCCTGCCCCATCACTACATCAAGTTCGGTAAGGTCGGTCGTGAAGCTTGTGCGCCATAAGCTGGGCCCAGACGAAGCTGCACCGCGGTTGTCCCAGGAATTGCCCTCGCAGGCGAGCGGCGCATGGACCAGGTGCGCAACGTCAGTGATCGGCTGCAGGACGATTTTGGCCCCGTCAAACGCGCAACCGCCCGCTGCCGCTCCCGGCGTCAGCGGGCTTGTGCAGCCCTCCTTGCGCGCCTTGGCATCCTTTCCACGGTTCTTGTCGCAGGCAGGCTCGTCGAAAACGTCCTGGATCTTGGCACTGAGCGAGGTCATCGCGTCAGTTCCCAAAGCCAATTCGGCAACGACCCGCCTGGGCGAAAAGCCGGCCGTGTGTTCTAGCGGGTGAGGTCATAGGAATAGTCCGTCACGCCCGTCTGGCCCGTCTCGCGATCGAGCTTGTCGAAGATCTTGTCGAGGATCGTCGTCAGCACGCGTAACCCGCCCTGGTAGCCCATGAGCGCAAAGCGATGGTGGTGGTGCCGGTCGAAGATCGGAAACGTCAGCCTGATCAGCGGCGTGCCGGTGTCGCGCTCCAGATACTTGCCATAGGAATTGCCGATCAGCAGGTCCACTGGCTCGGTGAAGAGCAGCGACCGCATAGCCCAAAGGTCTTTGCCCGCCCAGACCTGAGCGTCCTTGCCGAAGGGCGAGGATGCAAGCAGTTCCTTCAACTCGGCTTCCCACGCCGAGGTGCCGTTGGTGGCGAGGCAATGTGTCGGCTCGCCGCCCGTTTCCATGACGAAGCGGGCCATAGCGTACACGAAGTCCGGGTCGCCGTAGATCGCGTATTTCTTGCCGTGCAGCCAGGACTGGCTGTCCGCCATGGCATCAATCAGTCGGCCGCGCTCCAGCCGGATTGCTTCGGGGATTTCCTTCCCGGAAAGCGCCGAGATCTTCATCAGGAATTCGTCAGTCGCCTGGACGCCGAGCGGATAATGGAAGGAAGCCGTGGCCTGCCCGACTTGCCCGCAGTAGTCGAGGGTTTTTCGGGTGTTGTAGTACTGCAGTGAAACCGTCGCCTCGGCGTCGAGTGCCCCCTTCACCTCTTCGATCTTCGTGCCGCCGTCATACATGCGGTATTCCCCATCCGATGGCGTGTCGAACTGGTCAGACGCGTCCTGGATGAAGGTGTAGGACACACCCATCACATCGAGCAGGCGTTTGAGTTCCCGGTTGTTGCCAACGCAGAAGCCGTCGAAGCCCGGAATGACGTTGATGGTTCCCTTGGCTTCCGTGCGCTCATGGCCTTTCCAGAAGTGCTCCAGAATGCCCTTCAGCATGCCATCATAGCCGTCGACATGGCTACCGACGAAGGCGGGCGTGTGGGCAAAGGGCACGTCAAAGTCGCGCGGGACCGAATTTTCGTCTTTGGCGTTCTCGATGAAGCTGTGCAGGTCGTCGCCTATGACCTCCGCCATACAAGTCGTCGACACTGCGATCATCTTGGGATCGTAAAGCTGGTAGGTGTTGGCGAGCCCGTCGACCAGGTTCTTCAGGCCGCCGAACACTGCCGCGTCCTCGGTCATCGAGGAGGAAACCGCCGAAGCAGGCTCCTTGAAATGGCGCGAAAGGTGCGAGCGGTAATAGGCCACGCAGCCCTGGCTGCCGTGGACGAAGGACATGGTCCGCTCGAAGCCGGCGGCCGCGAACACCGCGCCGAGCGGCTGGCAGGCCTTGGCGGGATTTATCACAAGCGCTTCCCGGGCGAGGTTCTTTTCGCGGTATTCCCAGGTCTTGGTAAATTCGCCTTGATCGGTAACGATCTGATCCGGGTGCGGACATTCGAAATTCAGCTTCTTCTCGGCCAGCATTTGCCTGTATTCCGGCTCGCGGAACAGGGGAGCGTGGTCGAGAATCTTTTCGGCCGATTGCGGCATTGATATTACCTCTTTTTAATCTGGCCGCGCCATTCGGCAGCTCAGTACGTCGAGACGTTTGCGGTAATCCCGGGGCTCACAAGCCCGCGGGGTTCGTGGTCTCTCTGGGGAGACCAGGCCAGGACAGGGCGTCTATTCGGCAGCTATCGCCCGCCCACTGCGCGGGCTTTCTTTCCAAGGGGCCTGGTAGAGATCCCAGACCGGATTGTTGATGGCAAGATCCACGTCGCGTGCGAAAATGGCAAAGCCGTCATAGCCGTGATAAGGCCCCGAATAGTCCCAGGAGTGCATCTGACGGAACGGAATACCCATCTTCTGCACCGGGTATTTTTCCTTGATGCCAGAGCCCACGAGGTTGGGGCGAACTCCCTCGATGAACTTCTCCAACTCGTAGCCGGTAACGTCGTCATAGATCAGCGTGCCGTTCTTTACGTAATGACCGGTGCGCTGATAGTCATCGTTGTGGCCGAACTCGTAGCCGGTGCCGACGATCACCATGCCGAGGTCCTCGTAAGCTGTGATGACGTGGCGGGGGCGCAGGCCACCGACGTATAGCATGACGGTATTGCCTTCGAGACGCGGCCGGTACTTGGAGATGACGGCGTCGACAAGCGGTCTGTACTTGGCGATCACCTTCTCGGTTTTCTCCTCGATTTCCGGCCCGAAATGCTTGGCTATGTTGCGCAGAGAGGTCTCGATCTGGGACGGTCCGAAGAAATTGTACTCCATCCAGGCGACGCCATACTTTTCCTCCATATGTCGGCAGATGTAGTTCATCGAGCGGTAGCAGTGGATGAGATTGAGCTTGGCCTTTGGCGCGCGCTCAATCTCGGCCAGTGTTGCGTCGCCCGACCAGTTGCCGACCACGCGCAATCCTATCTCCTCAAGCAAGATGCGCGAGGCCCAGGCGTCGCCGCCAATATTGTAGTCGCCGATCACGTTAACGTCGTAAGCACCGGCCTCGAACTCGACGTCCTTCTTGTCGAAGACCCAGTCGCGGATCGCATCATTGGCGATGTGGTGGCCGAGTGATTGCGAGACGCCGCGGAAGCCCTCGCAGCGCACCGGCACGATAGTCTTTTCGTACTCCTTGGCTTTCTTGCGAGAAACTGCCTCGGTGTCATCACCAATGAGACCGATCGGGCATTCGGATTGCACGGTGATGCCGTTGTTCAGCGGAAACAGCACCTCAATCTCGTCGATGATCTGTTCCAGTTTTTTGTCACCGCCGAAGACAATGTCTTTCTCCTGGAAATCGGAGGTGAACTGCATTGTCCCGAACGTGTCGATGCCCGTTGTGCCCACATAGTAATTGCGTCGCTGTGACCAGGAATATTGGCCGCAACCGACGGGGCCATGTGAGATATGGACCATATCCTTGACTGGGCCCCAGACCACGCCCTTTGAGCCGGCATAGGCGCAGCCGCGGATTGTCATGACCCCGGGGATGGACTTGATGTTCGATTTGACGTCGCATTCGGAAAGGATCTCACTTTCCCCGCCAGCCTCATCCCCGCTCTTTGCGATGCTCAGGTGTTTTTTGCGGCGCTTCGCCGCCTTGTCGGGATATTGCGATAGCACCTCCTCGATAAGCTTCGCATGGAGAGCACCATCATTCTCGTATTCCAGGCTCATGGGACCCCTTTCAAGGTGTCTGATGACGCGTCACCGATGAAGCGCCGTTCTTTGCAAGGCGCCCCAACCCGAGAGGCGACCAATATCGGTCGTTACTGGGCGGCCGCCTTGGCCGCTTCCTTGGCCTGAAGCTCGGCAAGCATCTGCTCGTCGGTCTTCATGATGCCGAAGTCGAGCAGCATGTCCTCGAGCTCCTCCATGGTTATCGGCGTCGGGATGGTGCCCTGGCCAGAATTGGCATGGATCTTCTCGGCCAGCGCGCGATACTCTCCGGCCTGCTTGGAATCCGGCGCATACTGGATAACTGACATCTTCCTGAGCTCGGCGTGCTGGACGATGTTGTCGCGCGGCACGAAATGGATGAGCTTGGAGTTGAGCCTGGAAGCCAGGGCTTCAGCGAGGTCGAGCTCACGGTCGGTTTGACGTTCGTTGCAGATCAGGCCTCCGAGCCGCACGCCCCCCGAATGGGCATATTTCAGGATGCCCTTGGCGATGTTGTTGGCCGCATAGAGCGCCATCATCTCCCCGGACATAACGATGTAGATTTCCTGCGCCTTGCCCTCGCGTATCGGCATCGCGAAACCGCCGCAAACCACGTCGCCGAGCACGTCGTAGGAGACATAGTCGACATCGTCATAGGCGCCGTTCTCTTCGAGGAAGTTGATTGATGTGATGACGCCTCGGCCGGCGCAGCCAACGCCCGGCTCCGGGCCGCCGGACTCCACGCACTTGATGCCTCTGTAGCCAATCTTGAGCACGTCCTGCAGCTCGAGATCTTCCACCGAACCTTCCTGTGCCGCAAGATGCAGGACAGTATCCTGAGCCTTCGAGTTCAGGATAAGGCGGGTGGAGTCGGCTTTGGGGTCGCAGCCGACGATGAGGATTCTCTGCCCAAGGTCGACAAGGGCGGCGAGCGTGTTTTGGGAGGTGGTGGACTTGCCGATGCCGCCCTTTCCGTAAAAGGCGATCTGACGCAGACCTGACATTATAGATTTCCTTCCTTCGTTCCATCCGTCGCGGCTGGCCGCAATATGAATGCCGATGGGCAGCTCTTGCCGCCTCACACCGAAAGGGTCTCAAGACTCGTGCCAAGTAGCTTGCTGATAACCAAAAAGGTATTTTTTCGTTTGTGCCCCGCGAGTTAGCTTGAGCTCCAACAAGTGTTTGCTGCCAGCGAATTGTCGGAACAAGCCCTGTAGCGGACCCGACAATGCCCGACACAAGGCGTCAGCTTCGAGACCGACACTGGAAGAACTCGGGCCTTCGAGCTAGAGCCGACCTTTGGCTGCATACAGGCGGCGGCAAAGCGACCGGCTTGCGCGCCTCCCGCCGCGGGACATCAGACGTGCGTGCTCGGTAGCTGGTTGCGCATGGCTGGTTCGAGACTGGCCCCGCGAAGTCGGCATGGAACATGCCTGATGCGACGACTGCCGACGATCACATCCTCGTCCGGCTCGGAGAACCGGCACTGATATTGCACGCGGCGCTGTCACAACATGTCGGGCAGCGATGAACATTCCTTTCGTGCGACGCCGCCGGCAACGGCGTGCTCCTGGCATGAATGCGGGTCGCTGCTGCGAACCCATGTTGCAGTTGCACCCAAGCTGGCGAGCTTATTCATGACCGAATCCGCGACAGGCTTCATGGAGACTTTTCTGCACGGCCCAGAAAAGCCGGATCAACGATCTCGTCCCGCATGGGGCGCGGTCATATCGCTTGCCCTGGGCACCTTCGGGTTGGTGGCGGCAGAGCTTTTGCCTGCCAGCGTGCTGACGCCGCTCGCGCATGATCTGCATGTCACAGAGGGTGCGGCTGGACAGACGATGACAGCGACGGCGATTGCTGCGGCGATCTCTGCGCCGACGATCGCCTTCATAACAAAGCGCCTGGACCGCAGGATCGTCCTGTGGGCGATGATGCTGCTTCAGATTCTGTCCAACGTTCTGGCGGGTGTCGCGTGGTCGCTGCCGGTTTTCCTAGCGGCACGCGTCGTGCTCGGCATTGCGCTTGGAGGCTTCTGGTCGATTTCGGCATCGCTGGCGATTCGGCTGGTTCCAAATCACCTCCTGCCGCGCGCCCTATCAATCATCCTCACCGGCGTTTCGGTCGCTATCGTTTGCGCGCCTCCAGTCGGCGCCTATGTAGGCGACATCTGGGGATGGCGAGCCACCTTTATGATCGCCGCAGCCGTCAATGGCGTTACATTGCTGGTGCAACTCGTAACCATTCCGACGTTGCCGCCGGTTGAAATGGCTGGACTCCGCGGTCTGCTGAATGTGATCAAGAAGCCAACTATCAGGGTCGCGCTTTTGGTCGTACTGCTGGTCGCTTCTGGGCACTTCGCCAGCTTCACCTATGTCCGGGCCTACCTCGAGGAGATTCCCGCCATCCGAATCGAGACGATCTCATTGCTGTTGCTCGTTTCCGGCGTATGCGGCTTCTTCGGCAATTTAGCCGGCGCATTCCTGGCGAAACACAGCCTCAAGGCAGTCGCGGCGCTGCCGCCCCTGCTCATGGCGATAGCCGCTGTCTCATTGCTGATGCCTGGAGCATCGGCCTCCGCCTCGGCCATTGCGGTTGCTGTATGGAGCTTTGGCTTCGGTGCGGTGCCGGTGGGGGTACAGACTTGGATGGTGCTGCGCGCCGTTCCCGAGCAGGCCGAAAGCGCCGGTGTGCTGATGACATCAACGTTCCAGATTGCCATCGCAGCCGGCGCGATCTTCGGCGGTTTGCTTGTGAACAATGTTGGCGTCGCCAGTGTGTTTGCCTACAGCGCGGTTGCCACGTTCCTCGCAGCCCTCACGGTGTTCCTATTCGGCCCGAAACGCACAACCTAACCAACCTCTGACGGGAAAGACCTTCAGCTCAGCGCTCGCGATGCAGCCGCACCAGCCGCGCGGCGCGATCCCGCCCACGACTACTTTGTCGGTTCAGGCCTTCGTCTCGCCTAGATATGACCTGGGTCGCGGCTACCACCCGATGGGGCCTGGACCAGTGCCGGGCGCCTCGCCTCGCCGGTTTCACCGTTCGCGGCTACAGGAAGTGCATCAGCGTTCGCCCGGGCGGAGTTGGTCAGGTTACGCAGCCCGGGCGAGCGCGGGTCGCGCTAGGCAGCTGATGGATGACCAGGTGCCGTTCTTGAGGCGTAGCCTCGTCGATGTCCTGAGATTGCAAGGTGTCAGCGCTAGGGCTTCACCGTCGCGGATAACTATGTCCGACAGCCTCATGGCATGGACTCTTCCCACTGGCGGAGCCGACGAGCTTGGGAGATAGGGCGTAATCTGCTCTTCAATCATCGTTTGAAGGTCAGGCATCGTATGTTCAGCAACCGCGAGCTAGCGAGACGTCAAATCATCTCTTGCCACGCCGACGTTAGGGCGCAGCCGAGGGTCTCGCTCGAATTGCGGACGTCCCACCGACAAGATCATCGACCGCAATTTGCGTGCCCGGGTGGCGCTCCGTTTGCGTTGCGCCCCTTCCCGCTAACCAGCGGCGGCTTGGCGACGTTTCGGTCGGCCTTGCGACAATTCTAGTTCCGTTTCCGACACAGAGGTTTCGATGGACGCGCACGGCGAAGCCAGTTGGAACGCCAAGCATGTCATGATCGTGGCCGAGCCAAATTCGATCCTCATCGACTCGGGATCATGGCGATTGCCGAAGAGCGGCCGCCATGAATTGCTGTCACAGGCGTGCGTTCGCGTCAGTCATGCCTCTGCCAACACCGCTACTAGGAGCGCACTGTGCCCCCTCGCTGCGGTGGTGCCCGCGGCTGCGCCGTGGGCATGGGCATGCGCTGTGTGGTGTTTGCCAGCCGGCGGAAGCGCAAATATCCGCGCTACACACCGACGGCTATGGCGCGCATCCCGCGTGGCGAAAGACGTCGTCCGAAAGGGGAGTGCAGAAGCAGCTTCATTGCAAATGGCATGTCTCTTGCTGCTCGTGCTCAGAGCCCATTGAACACGATGAAAGCGGATACCGAACCATGGCTGGCACGCGAAGCTCTAAACGATCGGCGAAGGCGGCGGTGGTTGTCCTCGCTGAAGACTGCGCATCGCCCGGTTTGGAGATCCGAACATCTGGAGCCGGGCCGTTCCCATAGACCAGAAGGGGGAAAGAATCGGGAGCCGCGTAGGGCATTGTCTCGCGCCCTGGCCTGGCAGCACCCCAGCGCGGCAATCCGATAGCCTCAGTAAAATCCAGTGCGCCAGTTTCTTCAAAAGGAGCAAGTTGATGACCGGTCAAAAGAAGGTCCCATTCGTCACGTTTCTGACGCGTGTTCGCGATGATTCAATCCAGGGGCCAAATCCGTACCGTTGGGAAGAAAAAACATCCGACGACTACTTTGCCGGCAAACGCGTCATCCTGTTCTCCCTGCCTGGCGCTTTCACCCCGACCTGCTCGACCTACCAACTGCCCAATTTCGAAGATCTCTACGAGGATTTCAAGAAAGAAGGAGTTGACGCGATCTACTGCCTCTCGGTCAACGATGCCTTTGTCATGAACGCATGGGGAAAGTCCTTGGGGCTGCAGAAGGTCGAGCTGATCCCGGACGGGTCTGGCGAGTTCACGCGCAAAATGGGCATGCTGGTTGCCAAGGACAATCTGGGCTTCGGTATGCGCTCGTGGCGCTACGCGGCTCTGCTTAATAATGGCGTGGTGGAGCAGTGGTTTGAGGAGGAAGGTTTCTCCGACAACTGCGAGACCGACCCCTATGGCGTCTCATCCCCGCAGAACGTCCTTCAATCATTGAAGGACGCTGCGTGACCTGGTGCACATCGACCATGCGCAACTGCGTTTTGGACGACACTGTGTGCAGAGCGCAAAGCTCTGGAGGCGCGCGGCCCGTGAGGTCGTTCAAACGTGACGCGGCTTAGAAGCGTCGACCTGTGAGAGATCTAATTAGCCACCGCCAAGAGCTTCTTTGACAGGAATACCGAACCGACCATGAAATCGTCCTTCAGCCTACTTCAGAAACAGTCTCTTGCGGCATCGCCTCAACTCATCGAGTCGATTCGCCTGTTGCAGCTGACGCATGCCGAACTGCATCAGTTCGTGGACCAGGAGCTCGAGAAAAATCCGCTTCTGGAGCATGCGCCAAACGACGAAGGGTGGTCTGGCGAGGTTGAAGGACCGAACTGGGCTAGGTCCCCGGACCTGCCCAGGCAAGGGAAATCCCAGCTCAGCACGACGAACACCACGCCGGGCGAGCGTCCTGCCTACGAGGAGTTTGTCGCCTTAGCGGAAACGTTGCACGACCATGTCGCTCGTCAGATCTCCCTCACCGCCTTCACACCGCACGAGCGGCTGATTGCTCATCAGCTTGCCGGGCATCTGGATGACACTGGCTATCTTCGGGTAAGTCCTTCGGACTTGGCTGACACCCTAAACGTCGGGCTGGCCCATGTGGAACGGGTGCTGGGCGTCTTGCAGCACCTCGATCCACCGGGAATTTTCGCACGATCGCTCAGCGAATGTCTCGAGATACAGTTGCGCGAGCGAAACCGGTTCGACCCGGCGATGGCGGTTTTGGTTGCCAACCTTGAGATGCTTGCGCGACGCGATTTTCAGACATTGAAGCAGCGTTGCGGCGTCGATGAAGAAGATCTTCTCGACATGTTGCAGGAAATCCGTGCGCTTGACCCCAAGCCTGGAAACAGATTCCAGTCGGGAACGCCGGAATGCGTGATACCGGACGTATGGGTCCTGCGCTCGCCAGGAGGTGGATGGCAGATCGAACTTGATCCGAACACGCTGCCCAAGGTGCTGATCAACCAAAGCTATGTCGCGGAGGTTTCCTGCCGAGCCGCCAAAAAATCGAAAGACATGACGTTTCTCAATGAATGCTTGCAAAACGCGAACTGGTTGATCCGCAGCCTCGATCAGCGCGCCAAGACGATCCTTAAGGTTGCCACCGAAATCGTGCGCCAGCAGGATGCCTTTCTGGAATATGGCGTCGCCCACCTACGGCCCCTCAATCTCAGGACGGTCGCTGACGCGATCAACATGCATGAGTCGACTGTAAGCCGGGTGACCTCGAACAAGTACATGGTTACCCCACGCGGCGTGTTCGAACTCAAGTATTTCTTCACTGTCGCGATCGCCTCCTGTGAAGGCGGTGACGCGCACTCCGCCGAAGCTGTCCGCCATCGGATCAAAGCGATGGTCGCCGAAGAATCGCTTGACAACATGCTTTCTGACGATGACATCGCCGACCGGCTCAAGGAATGCGGCATAGATCTCGCTCGCCGCACGGTCACCAAGTATCGCGAGGCGATGAATATTCCCTCCTCCATACAGCGCCGCCGGGAAAAGCGCTTGTGGCGCGACGGCGATCAAGGCCTCAAGGCCTCGTGACCAAAAGCGGCCCCTAAATCAAATGTGACGCGTTCTTCACATTCGCCCTCCTCCGGGCCGAAGCAACCGTCGAAGTCGCTACATTCCCGGCAATTGGGCGCAGTGCATAGCGAAAACCCTTCGGCCTCACAGAGTCTGCGGTAAAAGTACTTCTTCCATTTCATGTTTCGGGTATTGCCGGCCGCAAGCATCGGAAAATGCGTGGCAAGCAGGCGGTTGAGCTCGGCCCGATTGAGAAGACCTAGATCCTGCCAAAGATGGTCATCGCGCATGGCGCGCCGGGCGACGATCTTAGCGAAGCGCGCGCTCGCCGGGTCGCTCGGCCGGGCATGCGCCATAAGAAGGCCGCGCAGAAGTTCTTCCTCCATGCCCGGCTCAGGATCGCTGACGTCTTCCAAGGCTAAGGCCGCCATAGCGGTTGCGGACATACCCCGGGGCAGGACCTCGCGCAGCTCGGCAAGGGAAAGCCCTGTTGACTCCGTCGCTGTCGCTTCGCCAGCCTCGACCTCCTTGAGCGCACACGAGAGAACGCAGGCAAGGACATGCTCGTCAAACCCCCTCTCCGGCTCGACGGTGGGGCATTGGCGGGCGCCGACACATGCGTCTTTATGGACGGACATTCCCGTTCTCCTGGTTGTTTAGATGCGGCGGCCCTGCCGCGAGCACATGGGTCAGATTTCGGGCACGCGCCGGCGAGGGCTCACCGCAACGCAGTGGCCGGCCGGTCGACTGCCATGACGACGCCTTGAGCTCGCCTTCGAAGTCACCGCGCTACCGTCGCAAGCGCGAGGACTTCACTCTGGGTTTTGAGCAGACCCCTTCAGCAGCGGCATTACCCCGTGCAAGCAAAGCCCTCGGCAGGTGAGATATTCGGGCAGCCCGTCAGGAGCCGTCCAGGGTGACGAAAGCGCTACTCATCAGAGGCATCTAGAGGGTCCGGTCATGAGCGGCCGGTGGACGTTCGTTATGCCATCTGAACGGCCAAGAAGCCGCAAGAAGTACAACCCGTTGCGAACTCAAACCCACGCATGACCCAGCGCGTTGTTGATGGCGGGAATGGCACCACAATTCGGTCTGGCAGCATTGTCCCTGGTCGAATGGGTCTGTAACACGATCTGGCCGGTTCAGGACCGATGAGCGGCTCTGCTAAGCTCCAGCAAATCGATGCAGACCGGCGTCCTCGGTGCGCTCATGGTTTCAGAGCAGAGCGCTGTCGCGGTCACGCCGGCGCGGGGTCCCTGCCGGCCATCTTTACCTTGCAGGTGTCGCGGTGGCGTTGGAAAGTTGTCATAGTCCGTAGTCCCACTGATGCGGTTCCGAAGCTGTGAAGGCATTGTCATGAGAAGCAATGCGACGCTTCCCGAGCGCATAGATTGGATCGTCCGGATACGGTGCTCCAATCGGCTGTCGCGGGCCGAAGCGTTCTGCCTCCAGCACCGACGATGGGATCTGCTCCTCGAGCCAGTCATAGACAACGGTCCGTTCGGCAATCCGCCACTCCCCTGCCCTCTTTTGAAACAGATCGCAGTAGCGCCCGCATAGAAACATCTGACGCACTTCTCCGTCTTTGTCCGGTCCGCGTTGCAGCGCGGTGAAATAGCTCTCGACCGTGGCCTCCGCCGCGTTGATGAATTCGATCAGGATGTTCGTGATCTGATGGATGTTGCGCGGTCCGGTCTTGAAGACATCCAGCGCATACCGAATGAAGCCCTCGGCCGAGCCGCGATACGCCCCGTGGCTGTCATGCGCGTCGGGCCAGTACGCGCTGCGCAGCACCGCCTCATCGGCGCGGTCTGTCCCGCGGCAATACCGGTAGAGGCAGTCGCGGATCGCCTCGCGGTCGAGCAGTTCGACAATTTTTGCTTGGCCCGTCTGGTCTGTCGCAAATTCGGCGGTTCTGACGTGTTCCGGGACCTCTGTCTTCGGTTTGAGGGTGGCCTCCGAAACGATTCGCGCAGCGGGTGGATCGTCGATTTCCAGCGCAAGTTCGGGGCAGGATCGCACCCCATCCGACGCAAGCAGTTGCTCCCCGTCCGCAACCTCGATGTCACCGGGGAGGATGTAACCCGCCTCATCCAGCTTGAAGACTGCCGGCGCTCGCGCCGCGCATTGCGCATGACCCTGACATCTGGCTTGGTGAACGATGATGCGCAAGGCGACCTCCAACGTCTGTGCCCCGGCTTCAGGCCGGGCTAGGTTTAGCCCCACTCCAGGATCAGATTTTCAATCCCGAACAGTTGGCCGCCATGGGTGATGGGTGCTGTTCCCTCCTTGATCCGAAAGGGCGGCAGGCGCGCCAGCCACTCCTCCAGGCCAATGACAATTTCCCGCCGGGCGAGATGTGAGCCAAGGCAACGGTGGGGACCATAGCCAAAGGAGGCGTGGCGGATGCCTTCTCGGGTCAGGTCGACCGTGTTGGGAGATTCGAATTCCGCCGGGTCACGATTTGCAATCATGGTGGCGCAGGAAACAAAGTCCCCCTTGCGGATCGGCGCGCCTTCGAAGTCGATATCTTTCCGTGCCACGCGGATCAAATGGACGGTCGGAAAGGCGCGCAGCAGTTCTTCGGCTGCGCGCACGATCCGGTCCGGTTCTTTTCGGAGCAATTCCTGATCTTCCAGGTTTCGCGCGAGGTAGGCCAAGTCAAAGCCTATGGCTGTAGCGACCGTGTCGAGCCCGGCCACCAAAACGAGCACGCCAATGCCACGGACCTCTTGGTCTGTCAGCCCGCGGCCCTCGACCTGCGCCTGCACAATGAAGCTCATGAAATCGTCGACGGGCTTTTTGCGGCGCATCGCCGCCAGCTCGTCTATGAACGCTACAATCGTCCGAGCCGCCGCCGGCCGTCTCACATCATCGCCGTGGAGCAGATCTCTCGCCCAGGCAACAAACGTCTCAAGGCGGTGCTCCGGCAGTCCGATGAAGCGAAGGAAGATGCTGACTCCGAAAGGGTAGGCGAAATCTTTCATCGCGTCGCAGCTTGTGCCCGAAGAGGCGATCCTCGTGATAAGCGTTATCGCTCGCTCGCGGATGGCGGGCTCCAGTTCCGTTACACGCTTCGGCGAAAAGAGCGGATTGAGCAATGAGCGAAAGACTGCATGGGAAGGGGGATCGAGTTCGAGCGGGATCGTCGGCCAGTCTTCGCCCAGCGCGGATGCGAAGACGTTGCGATGACTGGAAAAGTTTTCGGTCTCCTGCAGCACCCGGCGCTGATCTGCGGCGCGAGTGATGACCCAAGCACCCTGCCCCGTACGCGTGTTCCAGGGCGAATAAAAGATTCGCGGTCCGGCATGCACGCAAGCGACTGCTGCGTGCGGGTCGCCGTTCGGCGCCGGAGCCATGCCTGGCGACGAAAAGAGGCTGAAGTCGCCCACCATTTCCGGCGGGACATGATCTGGAACCGGGTTGGTCTCCATTTGGTTCTCCTGCGTTCAGGCGTTTACGCGCTCGACAGAGATCGCAAGGCTGTTCGTCACCGCTGGGCTCCGCGACGCACCGCCGACACGCCTCCGATGACAACGTCGAGCAAATTGCGTGCCGAATAAGCGCACCATTGGCGCTGCTCATATCTCCGTTGTAGCTGCCCTTCTGAGGCTAACCTTGGTACGAATTTCGACATTCATGACTGTTCCAGACACGACAAGGTTTTGCAGAAAAGAATGCTAGCGAGGAGCCGAGTGAAGAGGCTAAGTATCGAACGAGGTCACCTGCGAGAGAGGGTAGTAGCTCGGCGGTAGCGAAGCCGCTCGCGAGCGCGCCCTCCACGAGCGCTGTAGCGAGCGAGCGGCTTTGCGGTCGTCATCGATACTTCGTCGGTAAGGTCGGGTTGCTGACCCAACTAATTCGAAGGACGATCGATGACCGACGGCATGGTGAACCTGCGCGCTCGAGGAGAAGGCTCCGGATCCCGATCTCTTGCGCGAGATGATTTGTATGCGGTCGAGCGCCTGAGCGAGTCGGAGACGGGGCCGCGATCGGCCGCGCCTATGGCAAGAAGAGGGCCCCACGTCCGCCGGCGCCGAGGCCATCAGAGCGCCCGCAAATAGCTCACTGCGGAGATCGGCAGCCCCAATTCTTCTGCGTCAGGATCACATCGGCCTGACGATGGCGATCGCCTCGTGGGGGTATCTGCTGGTAGCCGGAGAAATCCTCGACCGCACTGGTCGCATCGGCAACCTGGCCGTTGACTGCTGTGTTGCTGCTCTTGGCAAGAATCTAGCCGCGCTGAGCCGAGAGCGCGAACAGGATGCGCTAAGCGTTCCTTGATAATGCGGGCTGCTTTGGGGCGTGTTCAGCTTTGCATCCGTCTCGGACGTTACCTTTTCGAGCTTGGCATGAGACGCCGAGGGCTCTTGCCGGCGAAGGATCATTCGAGATGCCTTTGTGGAGGCCGTCCTCTGGAATCTTGACGGAGGGACCAATCGACTTCACTTCGAGCAATTCCTCCCGCCCGCTGCCGTACATCTGGGATGTTGGACAATTGACCGACAACACACCCGTCCGGGCAGCTGACGCATTTGCCTGCATTAAGTAGCTTTACCGCGGAGTTCAGGTTGTGGCTCATCGCAACGGGAGCAATGATGGCGATCCTCGCCAAGCGCGGTGGCCCTCGGGAATGGCGCCTCCGATTGAGGTGATCCTCGGCGGGCCGCAAAAGGCAGCTGTGCCCTCGTTGGCCTCGGCAGGCAAAGCGGTGGTCAGCAAATCCAGAGTAGCGGCGCATGCCGAGCGAAACGGGAATCGATATGCATCGGCCTCACCTCAAGCGGCGGTTGAACGGGGAATGCGCGGCAGGTTCTCGGCCAGTAGCCGCCAGTCGTGGCGCTCGGGTTCGCCTTCCTTGCGCGTCCCGAAGAACTGGACGATCATCTTGCCATTGGCGCCATAGGCTTCGAGTGACGTGACGTGACCGTCCCTGGTCGGCTTGCGCACGGCCCAAACCTCACGGATGTGGTGGGCCCTGAGATGCAGGTGGAAAGTCTCGTCGAGCACATTGATGCAAGGCCCGATCTGCTTGACCGACTTGATAGGGCCGGAATGAATCTGGATGCAGCCACGATTGCCGACGAAGCACATGATCGGCATCTCGTCCTCGGCCGCACGATGGAACATGGCGCCAACGGCAGCATTGTCGAGCAGCCAGGCGTAATCCTGGCCGACCATGCGCACCGCCTGGCGGCGGCTGAGGTTCAGGGCCTTCAGCATGCCGAAGAACTGGTGCACGTCGGTCAGCCGGCTCCAGTGCTCCCGCAGGTCATCGACTGTAGCGGCTTGGTCCGCAATCTTTGCGACGTTTACGGCTGACCTCCCCTTAACCGACACGATCGGCTCCTGGTTCGAGGATTGGAGCTCGTCTGTCAGTTTTTGATAGGCATAGAGGTTGGAGGACGACCTCAGATGCACCTTGTGCACTGCCTCGCCTGCGGCGTCAAAGAATTGCAAGCTGCGGTGGATCTCCCCGCCATCGCGAGTCTCGACGGCAAAGCCATGCGCCCACAGGTTAGCGAAGATGCGCAAATCAATGTCATTGCCGAGCACCATGGCGTGACGCTTGCCGGTGAACACCTTATCGTAGATGCCTATCTTCTCATGCACGGCACTGGCATTGCGGGTCAGCGCCATTACCTCGCCGACCGCCTCGAGACCGGTTAGCACATCATTAACGCGGGGCTCGATGCGCACCGTGCCAAAACCGCAATGTGCCGCGAAAAGCTCCGCTTCCGAAATGCCCAATTGGGCGGCGAGATCGCGGTCGCGGATTGTTGGGCTGTCTTCGCGTGCCCGCCGGATTCTCTCCGCCGAAGGTTTCTCGCGCTGGTGCATGTCTTGACCCCTGGTTGCGCATACTGTCGGTTGGGCGTCTTCGCCCTCGCCAAAAAAGAGCTCAAAAGTCGTGCCAACTGCTCGAAGCGCTCGGAAACCGACTTACATGCCAGTTCACAGGGAACTTGAGCTCATCCCCCTGTGGCGGTCTCGACAAATCCGACAATACCTGTCGATTGTCCGACGCCTTCGCGGTAACAGCCGAACCAGAATCGTGGCCGCGTTGGCGATGTCGCACTGTCCGGAAACGGTTTTTCCCATTGGCACGGTCCATGCACGGTGATGCCCAGACCGTCACGCACTGAGGAGAAACGAGCGATGATTACGCTCACCGACAAGGCCGTTGCCGCCGTTAAAACCGCTCTTTCCAAGGCTAGTGAGCCGGCAGAAGGCTTTCGCATCATGGTCGAGGCCGGCGGCTGCTCCGGCTTCAAATACTCGATGGGCCTAGAGAGCGTCCCGCGCGAGGGCGACGCGATCATCGAGACGGATGGGATCAAGGTGTTCGTAGACGCCGGCACCCAGCCGCATGTAGCCGGCATGGCCGTCGACTTCGTCATGGGTCTCGAAACCTCCGGCTTTGTCTTCGACAATCCGAATGCGAGCGGGAAGTGCTCCTGCGGCAAGTCCTGTAGTTGATTGCCGAAGAAGGAGAGAGGGCGCCTGAGGTGAGCTTGTCGGTGCGATGGCGGCCGAATCTGCGCCAATCTGGGGGCACCTGCACCGCTTCTGGATCGTCTCCGCCAACAACGGCATGCGCAAGGCTCGATGCGACCGGGTTGCGCCTCACGTCATTCGATCCATTGAGGACCATAGCCCATGAAAGTTGTCTATCTCGACAACAACGCAACGACACGGGTCGATCCCGCGGTCGTTGAAGCGATGTTGCCGTTGCTTACGGATCAATTCGGCAACCCTTCGTCGGCGCACGGTTTTGGCGCCCTTGCCGGCGCCGCGTTGAGCAACGCGCGGCGTCAGTTGCAGGCGCTGATCGGCGCGGAGTTCGACGATGAGATCACCTTCACCTCGGGTGGAACGGAAAGCGACAATGCGGCCATTCTTTCGGCGCTCGAGGTGATGCCTGACCGAACAGAGATCGTGACTTCCGCTGTCGAACATCCGGCTGTGCTGACCCTCTGCGCTCATCTTGAGGAGACGCGCCGCGCTAAGGTGCACAGGATCCCGGTGGACCGCCATGGCCGGCTGAACGTCGACGCTTACCGGGCCGTCCTCAACCCGAACGTGGCAATCGTCTCGATCATGTGGGCCAATAACGAGACTGGTACGATCTTCCCCGTCGCCAAGCTCGCCGAATTGGCCAAGGAAGTCGGCGCCCTTTTCCACACTGATGCCGTGCAGGCAGTCGGCAAGCTCCCGATGGACCTGAAATCAACCGCCATCGACATGCTGTCGCTCTCCAGCCATAAATTTCATGGACCAAAAGGGGCCGGCGCACTTTTCGTCAAGCGCGGCGTGCCGTTCCAGTCCCTGATCAAGGGGGGTCACCAAGAGAGCGACCGGCGCGCGGGCACCGAAAACACGCCCGGCATAGTCGGGCTCGGCATGGCCGCCGAACTCGCCTTGAAATTCATGGATGCCGAGACCACGCGGATAAAGTGGCTCCGCGACCGGCTGGAGAACGGGCTTGTCCAGCGTGTCCCAAACAGCTTCGTCAACGGCGATCCCCTGGAGCGCTTGCCCAACACCGCAAACATTGCCTTCGAAGCTATTGAAGGCCATGGAATCCTGCATCTCCTCAACCGCGAGGGTATCGTCTGTTCCTCCGGGTCCGCCTGCACATCGGGCTGTGCGGAGCCAAGTCACGTCCTGAGGGCGATGAAAATGCCACATGGCGCGGTCCGCTTCTCTTTCGCGCGTGACAACGGACAAGAAGAGGTGGACCGGGTGCTAGAGGCCTTGTCTTCAATTGTGGAGAAGCTGCGCGACGCCCACAGTTCCGGGTCGAATATACGGAGCGCCGAAGGCCTTCAATGCGTACCGGGTCTCAGCGGCAGATGAACCGGCGTCCATTCATGAGCAGTCGGGTCTTTCTCAAGGATATTACCCTGCACGAGGGCGAGCAGGCACCCGGCGTTGCCTTGACGGTGTCGGAAAGCTTGCGATCGAGATCGACGCAATTGCGCCGTGGTCGCACGGAGTGTCCCGGTGCGGCTCACGGCATGGCGCCGGATGACCTCACGGGATCTCCATGCATCGGTCGAGAGCGGCGTCCGCGCCCTCAATCTGTCGTTGCCTGCATCGGATATCCAGCTTGCCACCAAGCTCGGGCTAGTCCGGGAACGAGCGCTAAGGCTCATCGAGCATATGGTCGGGCGCGCGGCCGCCAGCGGCTTTTTCCTCGCCCTGGGCTCTGAGGATGCTCGCATACCAGCCCAGGACTATCTCGCCCGCCTTATTAAGACGGCGGCGCGCGCCGGCGCAAGCCGCGTCAGCCTGGTCGATAGTGTCAGCGCCCTCGATCCCCTTTCGACCTTCGAGCTTGTCACCCCGCTCGCAGCGAAGTCTCCCGTCGACCTCGAATTCCATGTGCATAACGATCTCGGCCTCACTACCGCCAACACGGTGGCCGCGTTCCGCGCCGGCGCGCGCCATGCCTCGGTCGTCCTTGGAGTCGGCGAGCGCGCGGGCAATGCCGCACGCGAAGAGGTGGCCGCCGCGATGGCTGTCCTTCAGGAGGCAGATATCGAAGTCGGCCTCACCGCATTGTCCCCCTTGGCGGCCGGGAGACCTCGGGCGGGGCCGAGCGCCAGGTCGAGGGCCAATCCGGAGACAGTCAAGCCCATCCCGCTCGGGCCATGCGGGCCCTTGCGTCAGCCCACCTCGCTCGCTTCCAAGCGGGGCCGGCTGCCTCCATGGAGATCGACCAGTTGTACCGCGCGCTACGTCCGGCCTCGGCACCGGAGGCAGTTGTGACGACGAGGCGATTGCCGCGCTGGCTCAGCGCATTCGTTCATCAGCCCGCGGCTTTCGGGGCTGCATGTCGAATGTGCGACCAACGCACCAGAAACCCACCGTTTCCGACAAAGGGAAAACGCAATGAGTTGTTCCGCTGACAGCAGTTCCATCGACGTCACCAACATCCTCACGCGACTGAAAGGCCTGTCGTCCGCGGAGGAGTTCTTCGCTGTCCTTGGCGTCTCGTATGATCCGAAGGTGCTCAATGTCTCACGGCTGCATATCCTCAAGCGTGTGGGCCAATACCTTGCCGAGGAAGATTTCTCCGGTCTGCCCGACCAGGTGATCGCCGCGCGCATGCGCGCCATGCTGGAACGCGCCTACGAGGAGTTCGCGCTTTCCTCGCCGCTCACGCACCGGGTTTTCAAGGTGCTCAAAGATCACAATCCGAACAAACCTCACACGCCAGGCCGCACATTCGTTCCGTTCGACTCCGTCCTGAAGCGGTTCGGCGAATAAACGCTACATAGTTGCGACGCGACAATGTCGACAAGCCAACAATTCGGGCACCGAAACCGGGGGGCCTCAGAAATGATCAATGGAATTTAAAAGGAAAGACGCTCGCAAAACACTTGGCACGAATGATGCAAACAAGAACTCGCACCGCCAGCTCGCCTCGGGATAACAGCATAGAGAACGCCAATGCACATTGTCGTCAGCATCAAGCAGGTGCCGGACTCGGCACAGATACGGGTCCATCCGGTGACGAACACCATCATGCGTCAGGGTGTGCCGACCATCATCAACCCTTACGACTTGTTCGCCCTGGAAGAAGCACTCAGGCTACGCGACGCTTATGGTGGGGAGGTCACAGTGCTCACTATGGGTCCACCCATGGCAGAGGACTGCCTGCGCAAGGCGCTCGGCTACGGCGCCGATCGCGCGGTGCTTTTGACCGACCGCTATTTTGCCGGTTCTGACACGCTGGCCACCTCCTTTGCTCTTTCCCAGGCAATCGCGAAGATCGGCGAGACGTTCGGCACACCGGACGTGGTCTTCACGGGCAAACAGACGATCGACGGCGACACCGCCCAAGTCGGGCCCGGCATCGCCAAGCGTCTCGATCTCCTTCAACTCACCTATGTCGCGAAAATCGCCTCCATTGATCTTGCTGCAGGCGAGATCACGGTCGAGCGCCGTTGCGAGGGCGGCACCCAGAAGCTGAAGAGCAGGCTGCCTTGCCTCATCACCATGCTGGAAGGCACGAACGAGATGCGCCGGGGCTCGATCGAAGACGCGCTTTGCGCCGCGCGCAGCCAGATTGTGAAATGGAGTGCGGCCGAGGCCGGCATTGAAGACCTCACCAAATGCGGCTTGCGTGGCTCGCCGACGGTCGTCAAACGCGTTTTCGCCCCTAGCGCCCGTTCGGAAAAGGCGGAGCAAATTGAGACCGCCGAAAAGACGCTGCGCGATACCGCAGACGAACTGATTGGTGCAATCTTCACCCGCCAGCCGGCGCTGGAACCGGAACTCGCCTTCGAGGGCGCGTGACGGCAAGGAGCAGACCATATGTCGAGCACGAACTCAGACACCCCTCGCCAGCCCCCCGGCCGTGCCGGGATGAAGAAGGAGCTTCCTGAGCGTTTCAGGGACTATCGGCATGTCTGGGTTTTCATCGAGCTCGAACGTGGCCAGGTCCACCCGGTATCTTTCGAACTGCTTGGCGAGGGCCGCAAGCTGGCGGACAAACTTGGCGTCCAGCTCGCGGGCGCTGTGCTCGGACCCCCGGGAGAAGCCACCCAGAACGCAGTCGCCGAGGCCTTCGCCTATGGCGCCGACCTCGTCTACTTCGTTGAGGCGCCGGTGCTCGCCGACTATCGGAATGAGCCTTTCACCAAGGCGATGACAGATCTGGTTGCTACTTACAAACCCGAGATCCTGCTTCTCGGTGCAACCACGCTCGGCAGGGATCTCGCCGGTTCCGTCGCAACCACCTTGCTGACAGGGCTAACGGCCGACTGCACCGAACTTGACGTGGATGCTGACGGCTCGCTCGCCGCGACTCGCCCGACTTTTGGCGGTTCGTTGCTATGCACGATCTACACGCTCAATTACAGGCCGCAGATGGCGACGGTGCGACCGAGGGTCATGCCGATGCCCCAGCGGGCCGACAGAGCGATCGGGCGTGTCATCCCGCACAAGCTGTCGCTAACCGAGGATGAAATCGTCACCAAGGTGCTAGGATTCCTTCCGGACGGCCAGTCGGGTATCGCCAATCTCGCCTATGCGGATGTGGTGGTTGCGGGAGGGCTCGGTCTCGGCGGAGCGGAGAACCTGCAGCTTGTGAAGAGTCTCGCGCGAGTGATAGGCGCCGAATTCGGCTGTTCGCGGCCGCTGGTCCAAAAGGGCTGGATGTCGGCCGATCGGCAGATCGGCCAAACAGGCAAGACAATCCGGCCGAAGCTTTACATAGCGGCCGGTATTTCCGGCGCCATCCAGCACCGCGTTGGAGTTGAGGGAGCCGATCTCATCGTGGCCATCAACACCGACCCGAACGCGCCGATTTTCGATTTCGCTCACCTCGGGATCGTCACCGATGCCGTTCGCTTCCTGCCGGCGCTGACCGAGGCATTCACCCGGCGGCTGTCACCGCACAGTCGCGACAAGCTTGCGAGCTAAGGGAGATGGAGATGATCAAGGAAAAGTTCGACGCCATTGTCATCGGCGCCGGCATGTCCGGGAACGCAGCTGCCTACACTATGGCAAGCGACGGCTTGAAGGTGCTGCAGTTGGAGCGAGGTGAATATCCGGGCTCCAAGAATGTCCAGGGTGCCATCATGTATGCGAACATGTTGGAGAAGATCATTCCGGATTTCCGCGATGATGCACCTCTCGAACGTCATCTGATTGAACAGCGATTGTGGGTTATGGACGACACCTCCCACACCGGGATTCACTATCGGTCGGACGACTTCAACGAGGTAAAGCCCAATCGCTATACGATCATCCGTGCCCAGTTTGATAAGTGGTTTTCGCGCAGGGTGCGCGAGGCCGGCGCGACGGTTCTGTGCGAAACGACGGTGACGGAACTCGTCCGTGACGCCAAGGGCAAGGTGATCGGCGTCCGCACGGATCGGGCCGGCGGAGCTATCTACGCGGACGTAGTTGTTCTTGCAGAAGGTGTCTGCGGGCTGCTTGGCACGCGGGGCGGCCTGCGCAAGATGCTGAAGCCGGAAGCCGTGGCGCTCGCAGTCAAGGAGATGCATTTCCTGCCCGAAGAGGTGATTGAGCAGCGGTTCGGGGTCAAAGGGAGTGAAGGCTGCGTGATTGAGGCAGTTGGCACGATATCCCACGGCATGGCCGGGCTCGGGTTCCTCTACACGAACAAGGAATCGGTCTCACTGGGCGTCGGCTGCCTCGTCTCGGATTTCGCCGCGAAGATGGAGAGCCCATATGGCCTCCTCGACGCGCTGAAAAACCATCCTTCGATCCGGCCGTTGATCGCCGGTTCGGAGGTGAAAGAATACGCGGCTCATCTCATTCCCGAAGGTGGCTACAAGGCTATTCCGCAGCTCTTTGGCGACGGTTGGGTCGTTGTCGGCGATGCCGCGCAATTGAACAACACCGTTCACCGCGAGGGTTCTAACCTCGCCATGACCTCGGGTCGCATCGCGGCTGAGGCTATCATCCAGCTGAAGAGACGCAACGATCCTGTGACCAAACAGAACCTCGCGCTTTACAAGACGATGCTGGATAAATCCTTCGTGGTCAAAGACCTGCGGAAATACAAAGACATGCCAGCTTTACTCCACACTAACGCCTGCAATTTCTTCACGACCTACCCGCGGCTAATGTCACAAGCCGCGCAGAACTTCATGCGTGTCGACGGCACGCCAAAGATTGAAAAGGAAAAGGCTACCACGGCCGCCTTCATCAAGGCGCGCTCGCGGTTGGGGCTGGTCAGCGACGCGATCCGGCTGGCATTGGCGTGGCGGTGAGGCACTCAACACATGACCAACCCAGTGAGGATATTACGTGTCGAGGACAAGCTCTACCAGAACCGCTATCTGGTGGACTCCGGCCGTCCGCATATAAAGGTGCGACCGCACAAGCAACCAAGCGCGAATCTGCTCGCGCTGACCCGCGTCTGTCCAGCGAAATGCTATGAGTTGAACGACAAAGGTCAAGTTGAAATCACCGCCGATGGCTGCATGGAGTGCGGCACCTGCCGCGTTTTGTGCGAGGCCAGCGGCGAGATCGAATGGAATTATCCGCGTGGTGGCTTCGGCGTCCTCTTCAAGTTCGGATGATCGGCTTTGGCACCGTGTCGGCGGGTGTGCACCTGTGTACTCCCGAACTCGCGACAAAGCGCAATCTTGGCGGCACCATCTCGCCAAATTGCGGAGCGAGTGAACTTCCTGAACTGATGAAAAGGCGCTTGGGAGGAGCACCCTGGACCACAACCGCTGAGGTGTTTCCATGGCTCACATACGGCCGGATGATCGGGTCAACGGAGTAGGACCTCGAGACACCTTCCGCAAACCCGCCAGTGATGGGATGTTCGAAGCAGATGACTGGCTCAAGGGAATCTACGAGGTGTCGAAGGCGCTGACGGCTCCCGACCGGCTGGAGGTTACGCTGGCCAACGTCGCGAACACTCTCCCGTCGTTTGTGCAAATGCGTCATGGAGCAATCTTTATCCTGGACTCTGAAGGTGAGCAGGAGATCGCCGCGAGTGCCGGCAGCGGCCCATCAGGCACTCCCCCCATCATACCAAAGGCGGCAATAGATCAAATCGTCGCTACGGGCACGCGGCTCGTCATCGCGGACCTCAGCACGTCCGAGTTGTTTCAGGCCGACCTTCAAGCAGATCGTGGTGTCAATTCCCTCCCAATGGCCTTCATCGGCGTCCCGGTTAAGGCTGAGGACAGGATCCTTGGGACGTTGTCGATCGTAAGAGACAGCGCAAACGGGTCCCGCTACGATGAGGACATCTGCTTCCTGACGATGGTGGCCAACCTCGTAGGCCGCACTATTCGCCTCCATCGCGGCTTGACTAGGGATCGTGAGCGGCGCGTCGATGAGAGCTGGACAGCGGAGAATTCGTCCGATGAGGACCGGACCGACCCCGTCCCGCATGCACCCGTCAAGATGGATGGGATCATCGGGGAGAGCCCCGCACTCAAGCAGGTGCTCGAAACCGTCTCCATTGTAGCAAGGACGAATTCCACCGTGCTTCTGAGGGGCGAGAGCGGCACCGGCAAGGAGTTTTTCGCGCAAGCCATACATAGGCTCTCGCGCCGGCGGAGGAAGTCTTTCGTCAAGTTGAACTGCGCCGCACTGTCGGAAAGCGTTCTGGAGTCGGAGCTGTTCGGACATGAAAAAGGCGCCTTCACAGGGGCAATTTCCCAGCGCGCCGGCCGTTTTGAATTGGCAAACGGGGGAACGCTGCTACTCGACGAAATCGGCGAGATTTCACCTGCATTCCAAGCCAAGCTGTTACGTGTCTTGCAGGAAGGCGAACTGGAGCGTGTTGGCGGTACCAAGACGCTGCAGGTCGACGTGCGACTTATATGCGCCACCAACAGGGATCTCGAGTCGGCTGTCGTAAGCGGGGAGTTCAGGGCCGACCTTTATTATCGCATCAATGTGGTGCCAATCATCCTGCCTCCGCTCCGAGAGCGACCGGGGGATATCCCTCGCCTTGCGAACGCCTTCCTCGAACGATTCAACAAGGAGAACCATCTCGAACTCGCCTTTGCGCCGTCGGCGCTCGAGTTTATCTCGCAATGCTACTTCCCTGGAAATGTCCGCGAATTGGAGAACTGCGTGCAAAGGACGGCCACGCTAGCGCGTTCAAGGACAATCGCTCCATCAGATTTTGCCTGCAACAATAACCAATGCCTATCTTGGCTCCTCTGGAAAAGAGCTGATCATTCGCACAGCGGCAATACCGGCAACCAGCGCTTTCGAAGCAATATAATGCCCGCCGGATTGCCGATGCCGGCCGGGCGCTTCGGCGCCCCGCAGGATAACGTGCGACCCCATACTGCCGACCCTGCAAACGATCCCGCTCTCCCTGCAATAGGCCCGCGCCTGACGGAACGCGACCGGCTGATCGGCGCGATGGAGAAGGTCGGCTGGGTTCAGGCCAAGGCCGCCCGTGTCCTCGGTGTTACGCCGCGACAGGTCGGATATGCTTTGCGCCGACACGGGATCGAGGTGAAGAAATTCTAGCGTTCTCATGAGGTGGAGAACGAGAACACTGCGCCAGCTACGCGAAATGTGTCGGAGCCCGGGCCAAAGCTGCGCGAGTGTGTGATGCTGTCACCCCTTCATCACCCGCCCTTGC
This sequence comes from Mesorhizobium sp. WSM4849, assembly GCF_055811385.1. Classification (NCBI taxonomy): domain Bacteria; kingdom Pseudomonadati; phylum Pseudomonadota; class Alphaproteobacteria; order Hyphomicrobiales; family Phyllobacteriaceae; genus Mesorhizobium; species Mesorhizobium sp. WSM4849. The sequence goes on along the minus strand of NZ_JBVVPW010000016.1, from coordinate 81,858 downwards.
CGACGTCTTGCCGATCGCAGAAAGGAGTCACCCCACTCTCCTGAATCGGAACCATGCAGACCCAAGTGAGCAGTGGCAACTTCACCGCGGACGAGCTCGCCGTCGCCGAGACCGACATCCTCGTCGGAAGACCGGTCGGGAGTTGTGCCGAGGGCGATCACGGCCGAGCGGTCGACGCGGGATTTCTATCTTGAACTGATGTCCGGCCGGGTCGTCTTCCTCACCTTCTAACATAGTCCTGTTAGAAGTCCGACAAAGCTATGTCGGAGCAACTCCATGATATCCGACGCGCAAAGCCAATTCGTGAACTAGCGCCACCTTTTCAGTTGGCATTGCTCTTGCGCTTCGAACCGCGACGTTAACCCGTAACGGAGCCGTTCAATGGCCGCACCGGCGATTTCAGTTGAGAGCCTGATCGGCGCGAGGGTCTCCGACCAGTTGCTGGTGAGCGCCAAGTCGGGTGGCTGTGCATCTTCCTCCTGCGGATCGTCGACAAGGCCGGACGATGTGGACCCGGCCATCTGGGACAAGATCAAGGATCACCCGTGCTTTTCAGAAGAGGCGCACCACTATTTCGCGCGCATGCACGTCGCCGTCGCGCCGGCCTGCAATGTCCAGTGCAACTACTGCAATCGCAAATATGATTGCGCCAACGAAAGCCGGCCCGGGGTTGTCTCGGAAAAGCTGACGCCCGATCAGGCAGTACGCAAGGTGATCGCGGTCGCCAATGAAGTGCCGCAGCTTTCCGTGCTTGGGATCGCCGGACCGGGCGATGCCTGCTACGACTGGGAGAAGACGAAGGCGACGTTCGAACGCGTCGTCAGGGAAATCCCCGACGTCAAGCTTTGCGTCTCTACGAATGGGCTCGCGCTGCCCGACCACGTCGACGAGCTTGCCGACATGAATGTCGACCACGTGACGATCACGATCAACATGGTCGATCCGGAAATCGGCGCAAAAATCTATCCCTGGATTTTTTACGATCACCGCCGCTATTGCGGCATAGAAGCCGCCAGAATTCTGCACGAGCGGCAGATGCTGGGATTGGAGATGCTCAGCGCACGCGGCATCCTCACCAAAATCAATTCGGTGATGATCCCCGGAGTGAATGACCAGCACCTGATTGAGGTGAATAAGTGGGTCAACCAGCGCGGCGCGTTTCTGCACAACGTCATGCCTCTGATTTCGGACCCGGCGCACGGCACGCACTACGGATTGACCGGGCAGCGCGGCCCAAATGCAATGGAGATGAAGGCTCTTCAGGATCGTCTTGAAGGCGGCGCCAAGTTGATGCGCCACTGCCGGCAGTGCCGGGCAGATGCCGTCGGCCTGCTGGGCGAGGATCGTGGCCAGGAATTCACGCTCGGCCACATCCCCGGTGAGCTCACCTACGATGCCAGCAAACGCGAAGCCTATCGGGAGCTGGTCGCGGACGAGCGCCGTGATCACCTCGCGGCTAGGAGCGAAGCGATCGGAATGGTCAAGACTGCGAGCTCCGGCAAGTCCCTCCTCGTCGCGGTGGCAACTAAGGGCGGCGGCCGCGTCAACGAACACTTCGGCCATGCCAAGGAATTCCAGGTGTATGAAGCCTCGCCGATGGGGATCAACTTTGTCGGTCACCGCAAGGTTGAGCAGTATTGCCTCGGGGGGTGGGGCGAGAACACCACTCTCGACGGCGTCATCGCTGCGCTGGAAGGCATAGACGTCGTGCTTTGCGTTAAGATTGGAAATTGCCCCAAGGATCAGCTCGCGGCCGCCGGTATCCGAGCAACCGACGCTTACGGCCATGACTACATCGAAACGGCAATCAGCTCGATTTACGCCGCCGAGTCCGGCGTCCAGGCACTCGCCGCGACGGCCTGAACATCTCATTTACTCGAATCAGGAATCAAAATGGCTTTCAAGATCATCGCATCCCAATGCACACAATGCGGCGCCTGCGAATTCGAATGCCCGTCGGGTGCGATCAAGTTCAAAGGCGAGAGCTACGTGGTCGAGCTGCAGAAGTGCACCGAATGCGAGGGAGCTTTCGACACGCAGCAATGTGCTTCGGTGTGTCCTGTGCCGAAGACCTGCGTTCCTGCCTGAGTCCACTGGGTACCCACACAACTGGCTGCCCCGGGGAACGCCTGCGCGCCTCATCAATGACACTAGCCTCAGAGAACCAAGGAACCGCCATGCGGCTCGCACGCGAACAGGAGGTGGAAATCCGCAGACCTCCCCAATTTCAGCCGGGAGAGCGGGTCCGTGCCACTCGTCACATAAAGAACGACGGCACCTATCCTGGCAGGGAGATCGGCGAAAATCTCGTGCGCAAGGGCGAAGAGGGTTATGTGCGCGACATTGGCACGTTTCTACAGCAGTTCTTCATCTACGCGGTCGAATGGATCGACCGTGGGACGGTCGTCGGCATGCGAGCGCGTGAATTGACGAGCCTCGACAAAGCCGACGCTCCCTGCAGTGCCGAAGAAATCTCCAATAAAGGAACGGCCGCATGAAAGTAATGATCCGCAGGACCGAGGCCGGGTTGTCGGCGTATGTCCCGAAAAAGGATCTCGAGGAGCCGATTATCAAGTTCGAGAACCAGGACCTGTGGGGCGGGGTCGTAACGCTCAGGAACGGCTGGCGGCTCCTCCTTCCCGATCTTCCGCCGCATACGCGTCTGCCGATCACCGTCGAGGCAAGGAAGCTTTCCAACGGGGACTGATGCCGCCCGCCAATGAGAGGCGTCAAGAGGAAACGAGCATGAACACGATCCCGACCTCGGGCCACCTAGTCGTCGTCCGGGACAGTTTTGCCGGAAAGCTGCTTGAGCTGGCCAGACGAGCGTTAGTCTCCGATCAGGTGATCCCGTATCTCGGTCCGGGTCTCCTCCGGCTCAGCTCTGCTGAGCCGCCTGTGCCGTGTACCCCCGAAGCCGTTGCCGAGGCACTCAACACGCGGGCGCCAGCCCCCTCGAAGATCCGCACCAATATGTGGTCGGTCGCGCAGTTCATTGAACAGCGCCGGCATCGCCGCACACTTCAAGCTTGGATGACTGATATATTTGCCGGGCCGGCGGCGCCGAGCATCCTCCACGCCTGGCTCGCAAAACTCCCGCTCTCCCTCATCATCGACAGCTGGTACGAAGGCGCCATGCGCGCGGCGCTGGCAGAGGTCGGCCGAACCGACGTCGTCGAGATACAAGGCGTCACGCGGGCGAACGAAGTTGGCGACATTTGGACCAGAACTTACGACTTGTCGGGAAGGGAACTCGAGGCTGGAGCAGCGACAAAGACGGTTCTCTATGCGCCACATGGCAGTATTAGGCCGGCCGCAAATTTCCTCATCGCCGATTCCGACTATGTCGAAGCCCTGACTGAAATCGACATCCAGACGCCTATCCCTGATGTGGTCAAGGAACGACGCGTCGACCGGGGGTTTTTTTTCGTCGGCTGCCGCTTCAATGATCAGATGCTGCGCACTTACGCCAGGCAGATCATGAAGCGCTCAGAAGGCCCCCGTTATGCGATAATGGACGGGCAAACGCTGACCAGAAACGAAGCCCGTTTCCTTGCGGCAAGCGGAATTACGGTGATCGACATGCCAGCGAGCGAAGCCGTGGCGCAACTCGCCAGATCAGCATCTTGAGCCGATGGTGGCCAGGATCAACTTGGAGGGACGTCTTTGATGTGAGTCTACCGGCTCGCTTCCGAAGGCGCAAAATTCAGTCGGGGGCACTCGGTGGGCAGTGATGCTGTTGGCACGACCTCTCTCAAATCGTCCGCGCATGTAAAAGCGGCCGGGTGGGGCCGGGGCTTGAGCACGCTACTGCGCATTACGCGCATGAATTTGAGGCACCCGTGGCAGGTCGCGTTAGCTATCGGTTCGACGATGGTAGCCGTAATCCTGCAGTTGCTCATTCCCCAGCTTCTCGGCCGGGCTGTCGACCAGACCCAACTAGCCATCGGGGGCGGTGTCACGGTGACGGCTGCAGAACAAGCCCTCTGGACTCCTGCTCTCCTGCTGCTCGGCGCGAGTACGCTACGCGGCCTCTTTACGATGGCGCAAAACTACTTTGCCGAAGCCGTCGGGCACCACGTTGCGTACGAACTGCGGCTTGCTTGTTACGACAAGGTCCAGCGCCTGAGCTTTTCCTTTCACGACCGGGTGCATTCAGGCGACCTGATCACCCTCGGCATCCTCGATCTCGACGGCGTGCGGATGTATTTTTCCACCGCCCTGGTTAGGTTCTTTCTGCTCACCATGCTGATCGGGATAGGCGCCTGCATGATGATCTCAACCGACCCGGTGCTCGGTTTGATCGCGCTGAGCTTCGTGCCTTTCGTAGCCTGGCGATCGTCGGTCACCCAGCTTAAGCTACGCGCCATCTGGCTCGACCTGCAGGAGCGGCTTTCCGTCCTGGGCCGCGTGATGGAGGAAAATCTCGCGGGCATCCGCGTGGTCCGGGCGTTTTCGGCACAGGCTTATGAGATGGCGAAGTTCGACATCGCCTCGACAAACGCGCTCGAACTCGCGCACGAGCAGGTTGACGTGTACGTGCCCAACACGTCGGCTATGACCCTGGCCTTCTTTGTCGCCATGGGGTTGGTCCTCTGGATCGGTTGCGACAAACTCATCGCCGGCCAGATCAGCGTTGGAACGCTCACCACGTTCCTGACGTTCATGACGATCCTGCAAATGCCCGTCCGCCAGATCGGACTGATGGTCAACGGCTTCGCCCGCGCTTACACTTGCGGTTCGCGCCTCTTCAGTCTGCTCGACCAGGACATCACGATCGGGGATGCTTCCGGTGCAAGACCGCTCGAGATCGGTGAAGGCACTCTGCGCTTCGACAATGTCTCGTTTGCCTATCCCGGCACCGGAAACCGCGTCATTCTAAAGAATATTACCTTCTGCGCCCGTAGGGGCGAGACGATCGCGATCGTGGGTCCGCCGGGTTCTGGCAAGTCGACAATTGCTCACCTGATCCCCCGCTTTTACGACGTCACTGGTGGCACCATCATGCTTGACGGGCAGGACATCCGCGGGGTCACCCTCGCATCGCTTCGCAAGGCGGTCTCGGTCGTACAGCAGGATGCATTCCTGTTCACAACCACGATCGAGAACAACATCGCTTATGGCGACCCCTGGGCGAAGGAACACCCGATCGAGCGCGCTAGCGAATCCGCGCAGTTGCACAATTACATTCTCGGCCTCCCCGCTGGCTACAAGACGGTCGTCGGCGAACGTGGCGCCTCTCTCTCGGGCGGCCAGCGTCAGCGTCTCACCATAGCTCGCACGATGATGTTGCGCCCATCAATCGTCGTTTTCGACGACTCAACGGCCGCGATCGACGCCGCCACAGAGCAGCGCATCCGCGCGGCGATACGGCGTTTCGCCAAGGATAGGGTGACGATCATCATCGCCCACCGGCTGAGTTCACTCAAGCACGCCGACCGGATTCTGTTTGTCGACAACGGCGAGATCGTGGAACGCGGCACCCATCAAGAGCTTTTGGCCAAGCGAGGACGCTATAAGGCGCTTTATGATCTTCAGTTGCGCCCGGGAGATGACATTGCGACCACGTTTGGAGGCGCGCCCTGATGGCCAAGCGGCACGCCAACGAACTCGAAATCGAACCGAATGATAGCGGTAGACGCCCTCCGCGCGCGGTCGTCGGGTCCCATCGCATCGAGGAGGAGATCTTTGGCCGGGCTTTCGACAAGAACATCATTCGCCGCATATGGGCCTTCGTTCGTCCCTACCGAGCCATGGCGGTCGTCTCGCTTGCCGCATTGCTGATTTTCACTGGCACGCAGCTTCTCATCCCGCTGATCATCCGCTACGCGATCGACCACGCCATAACTCCGGTAGGCGCTGATGCATCCGCCCTTCTTGAGGCCGCCCTCGCGTTTGCGCTTGCCATTCTGGTTAATTTCGGCGCCGCCTACGCGCAAGAAACCGTGGTAGGGAAAATGGCCGAGAACGTCCTCTTCGACATCCGCCGCGCCATGTTTGCCCATCTGCAGAAGGTATCGCTCTCCTTCATGGACAAGACCGAGGTAGGACGCCTGATGTCTCGCCTTCAGGGCGACGTCAACTCTATCCACGAATTTCTCGAAAACTCGATCTACTCCATAGGCGACATTGCGCTTCTCTTCGGCATCATCTTCGTAATGCTGTCGGTCAACTTCAACCTCGGCTTTCTGACGCTCTCGGTCTTGCCGGCCCTGTTGATTATCCGCATCGTGTGGCTGCCGCGTGCCCGCGAGGCCTTCATGGCTGCACAAGAGACCAATTCAGTCGTCAACGGCGCATTGGCCGAAGCGATTCAAGGCGTCCGAACCGTCCAGTCCATGGACCGCCAGTACGTCAACTTCGTGTTGTATGACGACAGGGCACATGCCGACCTCACGACTCACCTGACCGCTGCCAAATATGCACAGGTCATGGTCCCGATCGTCGATGGCCTCACCGGCCTCGCCATGGCTGTCGTCGTTGTGGTCGGCGGCTCCATGATCATGAATGGCCGCGTCGATGTGGGCGTATTGGTTGCCTACATATTCTATATCCAACGCTTCTTTGACCCAATTCGCTCACTTACTCTGCAATATTCCGTCATGCAGCGCGCAATGGCCTCCGGCAAGCGCCTGACCGATGTGCTCGACGTCAGGATCGAGATCCAAGACAAACCGGATGCCGAGATCCTTGCGCCCGAAATGGACGGCTCGGTCGAGTTCAGGAGCGTCACGTTCGGGTACGATCCCAAACAGCCGGTGCTGAAAAACGTCTCTTTCCGGGTCAATCCCGGCGAGACGGTCGCCTTGGTCGGGCCGACCGGCTCTGGTAAATCGAGCGCGATGGCCCTCGTCCACCGCTTCTATGATGTTCAGCAAGGCCAAGTGCTGGTTGGCGGACATGATGTGCGCGATCTCACCCAGGAATCGCTCGGCACTCAGATCGCTATGGTGCTGCAGGAGCCGTTTCTGTTCACCGGGACGGTTTTTGAGAATATCCGCTACCACAAGACGGAAGCCACGCGGGAGAAGGTGATCGAGGCCGCCAAGGTGGTCGGCGCCCACGACTTCATCATGAGACTTTCCGACAGGTATGAAACCCAACTCGGCGAACGCGGCGGCAACCTTTCTCTCGGCCAGCGCCAGCTTGTCAGTTTCGCCCGCGCTCTCGTCGCCGACGCCAAGATCCTTGTTCTTGACGAGGCCACCGCCAACATCGACAGCTACACGGAAATGCTCATCCAGAAAGCTCTCAGAAAACTCCTGGAAGGCCGCACCGGGCTTGTCATCGCCCACCGTCTCGCCACAATCCGTGGTGCCGATCGCATCATCGTGCTTCAGAACGGCCAGGTTATTGAGACCGGCAACCATGACAAACTGATGGCTATGGGCGGGGTCTATTCCAAACTCTACAATCTGAACTACTCGTCATTCGACGACATTCCCGAAGAGGAAGCCGATCCGACCGGACAAGCCGCCTCTCGTACCTGATGCTCCTCGCGAGCCAGGGCACCGGCGAAAGCGCGGACAGCGATTGCGCTAGATCCCGGACGGCCATGGGAACCTGATCACCACCGGCCAGACCGGAGCCGGCAAGTCGTGGCTGGCCGGCGCCTTTGGCCGGCAAGCAGTAGGGCGATCGTTTCGTGCTCTATGTGCGCGTGGCCCTGTTGGAGGATTGCGCTCGCCCATCTCGATGGACGCTTCCCACGCCTCTTCGACAAACTCACCCGCGCGCGCCTGCTCGTCCTCGATGGCCCACTCCCCTACCGGCCAACAGCGCTCGCATCTGTTCGAAATCGTCGAGAAACGATATCGCCGCACCGGCCATGTCCGCTGGCCACTCATCGCACCCACCGTCGCCGACCCCATTCTCGAACGGATCGTGCATAACGCACACCGCACACCGCATGGTGCTCCAGGGCGACAGAATGCGGAGAGCAAAAAGGCCGCGCCCCTAAACCGGCCTCAAACCGGCGAAAGCAACCATCCGTGAACGCAAAAGGCACCCAAGGACGGTCGCCGCCGGAGATTGGCGAAACACTGTCCGGCTTTTGCGAAATGCGCATCGATGCCCAATCGGCATTCACCAGGCAACATGGAGCTCCCAGGTTTAGCGTCGAACCGCCTGCTTTGTCCTCACCAAGTCATCTTACCCGAGCCGGACTTCCCATGACCTTCGCCCCTGCGGCAACATCTCGAGTGACCACGCTGCCAGCGCCGACGGCCGCATCATCGCTGAATCGTGACGCCCGGCAGAATGATTGCTCCATCACCGATCCAGGCACGACTGCCCCATCCGAACAGGACGCCCGAACTGCATCCCAGATTGTCTCTGCTCGGGATCATGTTGATGATCGGCTGTATCGATCTGCACGGCAGGGCCAATTGCCGTTCCTTTGCCAATTCTCACCTTTGCCACGTCAAGGATGACGCAGTTGAAGTTGAGGCAGACGTCGGCCGATGGAATTGAAACCTTAATCGCAGAAAAAGGCGGACGGATGACCGCTCCGGGTCCAATCTCTCCGAGCCGCTCGGACAAGAGCGTATGCCAATGATCCGCAGTCGGCCCAGTCCATCATGGGCGCCACGGCTCTATCGTCTTGATTTCGCGATTTTTTCTCTAACATCAAATCGTTAGAAACTGCCGAGTGCACACAAATTTATGCCCGAATACGACCCTTTTCGCCATGTTCGATCTCTCAGTGCACACGGAGCGCACACGAAAAAATGGCTACCTACACAAAGCTCTCGTCCGGTTCCTTGCGTGTCCAAGTCCGTCGCAAAGGTCGCTACGTCAGCGAGACCTTCCTGCGCCGAGACGACGCACGGCGCTGGGCGACCGAAACCGAGCGCCAAGTCGATCGCGGTGAGACGCCGACTAAGTCCCGTATAGCGCGCCTGAAAACTTTCGGCGAACTCATCGACCTTCAAATCGACGACATGTGCGATGTAGGCAAGTCCCCTCGCCGCTCCAAGGCCGCAGCCCTCGATATGCTGCAGAGGCATCTTGGGAAGTGCAGCATCGCCACACTCGATCGCGAACGGCTCATTTGCTTTGGCCGCGATCGAGCCGCCCAAGGTGCCCGACCGATGACTCTCGGTATCGACATCGGCTTTGTAAAACTCATTCTGGCTCACGCCGCTGCGGTGCACGGCCTGCCTGTCAAGGTCGAACCGGTTGATCTCGCACGCGGATGCTTCTCATCCATGACTGGAAAGACCCTCGGAACAAGAACGGCAACAACCAGCGCATACCGCTATTCGCGGCAACTAGATATGACGCATGGGCCGTTGTCGAGGACCCACTGACGAAGCGAAGCAATGACGATGATCGAATTTTCCCGTTCAATCTCCGTCTCTTCGAAGCTGGATTCACGATCGAACAGGTAGCGCTGGTGACCGGGCACAAGGATTGGAAGATGTTGCGACGCTACACGCATCTCAAGCCGGAAATGCTTCACACTATCCGAGCAGCAAGGGCAGCGTAACTTGTGCAATTGAGGGTTGGTGGTCAGCAACCCAGCAACCTTGAGCCGCTAAGAGATGGAGGTCCACCCGAAGAACCTTGAGCCGTCACTCTCGGCAGCCGCTGGAGCTTGGACCCGCCACCACCTGGCGGGGATTACCGCAACGCCTCAGGCAATCGGTAGAGAAGCCTCCTCGCGCTGGCCATCCGGCCTCGACAAACACTTCAAGGACCTCAACCAGAGAGACCCGTCGCCCTATGTCGTCGAAAATCGTGCTATGGTCTGCGATCGCCTTGCCGATCATCTTCGCAAAAAGGTCGGCCCCGATAGATTCAAATTGATAGCCGTGAAGCTTGCCGGCTTTCAACAGCGCGTGAGAGGCGAGATCGAACACGGCCGCTGGATCGCTGGGCATGATGAAATCGAGCAATTGAAGCAGGTAGTGGATTGTCTTGGGAATGCCAGCGTCACCAACCCCGCATCAGCGTGCCGAAATTGTCGGCGATGAACCTGCGTTGCTCGGAGAGGTTGGCAAGCGCTCGCGGCTCGCTTCCCTCCCTTATTTCGGTCGGGCCTACCGCGAAAAGAAACTGGTCGGCCATCCGGTCGAGAAGCTCTGCTTCGTTAGAAGCGCTTGCTTGCATCTCACTCGTGCGCGCAGTCGCGGGTATGGGTCCTGTTCGGACGTCACTGTCATTCGCCGATAAGATCGTCTTGCGGGCCTACGCTTGCCAAGGTTGGGGTCGAGCGTTCGAATCGCTTCACCCGCTCCAATTTCCTCAAGGTCCATTCTGGACACATAGGTTACGGTTTATACCGGAGACATGGGTAACACTGGTCGTGTCCCACCGCGTGGTGTAGGTCGGCGATAGCGAAGCCGCTCGCGAGCGCGCCCTCAACAGCGCTGTAGCGAGCGAGCGGCGCAGCGGCGGTCATCGATGTTCTTCGGTAGGGTTGGGTTGCTGACACAACCTGATTCGAAGGAACCACCGATGACCAACGACATGATGAACCTGCGCACGCTCGTAGAGAAGACCCCCGATGCCGATATCCTGCGCGAGATGATCGGCTTTGCCGCCGAGCGGCTGATGGAGCTGGAGGTGGGCGCCGCCACCGGCGCGGCCCATGGCGAGAAGAACCCACTGCGGCTTGTCCAGCGCAACGGCTACCGCGACAGAGACTGGGAGACGCGGGCCGGCACCGTCGAGCTGCGCATCCCCAAGCTCAGGAAGGGCTCTTACTTCCCGAGCTTCCTTGAGCCGCGGCGCATGGCCGAGAAGGCGCTGATCGCCGTCATCCAGGAGGCCTACGTCCAGGGTATCTCGACGCGCTCGGTCGACGACCTGGTCAAGGCGATGGGCATGAGCGGCGTCTCCAAGAGCCAGGTCAGCCGGCTGTGCGAGGAGATCGACGGCAAGGTGAAGGCCTTCCTCGACAGGCCCATCGAGGGCGACTGGCCCTATCTGTGGATCGATGCCACCTACCTGAAGGTGCGCGCCGCGGCGGACGCATCGTCTCGGTCGCCGTCATCATCGCCGTCGGTGTCAACGCAGACGGCCGGCGCGAAGTGCTGGGCATGGAGGTCGGCACGTCTGAGGCCGAGCCGATCTGGACGGAGTTTTTGCGCAAGCTGACCCGCCGCGGCCTGCGCGGCGTCAAGCTCGTCGTTTCCGATGCCCATGAAGGCATCAAGGCGGCCGTCACCAAGGTGCTGTGCGCGACATGGCAGCGCTGCCGGGTCCATTTCATGAGGAACGTGCTGGCGCATGCCGGCAAGAGCGGCCGCCGCGTCGCCTCGGCCTTCATCGCCACCGCCTTCGCCCAGGAGACGGCCGAGGCCGCCAGCACCCAATGGCGCGCCGTTGCCGACCAGATCCGGCCGAAGGTGCCCAAGCTCGCCACCATCATGGACGATGCCGAGCCCGACGTGCTTGCCTACATGACCTTCCCCAAGGCGCACCGTGCCAAGCTGCATAGCACCAACCCGATCGAGCGCCTCAACGGCGAGATCAAGCGCAGGACCGAGGTCGTCGGCATCTTCAATGACGATGCCATAGTCCGTCTCGTCGGCGCCTTGCTGCTCGAACAGAACGATGAATGGGCCGTGCAGCGGGCGCGCTACATGACCCTTGAGACCATCAGCCAGATGAGCGATGATCCGCTCATCAGCCTGCCGGCAGTGGCGCGCTGATCAGTCCGGCCCTTGCCGGAGAGCACGGCGACCAATGCCGTTACCTACACCACGCCATGGGGCACGATCGTAACACTTTTGGCCCGAAAGGGTTTTGGAGTGGTTCGAGCCTGCATGTCTCATCGTCGAAATATCCCAGATCATAGTCCACGAAGCTGACCAGCCAGATATGGTCCTCGACCTGTTTGATGCCGACGGTCCGGAGCGGATCCCTTGTGTCAGATGGCGCCCATCAGCGTGCCGGCGCCATGCGCTTCAACTTCCGTTGCACCGTTCATCGATGCGCTCCCAGCAGCTTGCGATCCTTGATATGAGCGCGCCGGGCTGCATCGCTTCGGTTCGCTGCGGCATCGCCGACATAGAACGTTCCGTCGCTCCACATGGCGCGCATGATCACCGCCAGCTTGCGCGCCACGGCGACACAGGCCTTGCGGTGGCAGGAGCGTTTGGCGATCGCCTGGCCCCAGCTCTTGACCTTGTCCTTGCCCTGGAAGCGCGTCATTAGCCCCGACGCTGCCTCGTAAAGCGAGCGTCGCACATCAGCATCACCGGCCTTCGATATGCGACCCTGAACGTCGATCGAGGTACTCGACTGCCAGCGCCGCGAGGTCAGCCCGAAGTAGGCCGCGACGTCGCGTGAGCGGCGGAAGTGCGACGGATCATCGATGGCCGTCATGAACGAAAGTGCTGTGACGGGGCCGACGCCGGGAATTGCCATGAAGCGTCGGCACAGTTCATCGAGGTACCCGACTGCCAGCGCCGCGAGGTCAGCCCGAAGTAGGCCGCGACGTCGCGTGAGTGGCGGAAGCGCGACGGATCATCGATGGCCGTCATGAACGTGCTGTGACGGGGCCGACGCCGGGGATTGCCATGAAGCGTCGGCACAGTTCGCTGCGGGCCACCATTTTGACGACGAGATCGTGCAGCCGGCAATATTGCCTCCACAGCGCTGCGCGCGCCGACAGCATGGCGTCCATCAGTTCGGCCTACAGCGGATCGTCCACCACAGCTCGGCTTACCGCCTGCTCGAATGCTCCGCGTCCGACCTTGCTCAAGCGGATGCCGAACGACTTCAGCGAGTGTCGAATGGCATTCTCCAGGTCGATGGAACTTGGCCTTCAGATTGCGCCGGTGTGTCAGCAGAAGCTTCGTCCGGTAGCAGCTTTCCGACTTGATATGAGCCTGTCGGAACCAGCCGGTGCGCATGATATGGGCTATGCCGAGCGCATCGGCCTTGTCGGTCTTGTTGCGCTGCGCCGACATCGCGGCGCGCACGTGCTGCGTCTTCAGGCCGGCAGGCCAAGTTTCTTGAGTTCGGGATGCAGCCAGGGCAACAACGCGCCAGCCTCGTGGCCCACACGCCGCAGGCGCGGCAGAAACGGCTTCAACGTCGCAAACAGCGCGTCGGGATCAGTCACGGCTGTCGTCTCAAGATGCACCGTGCCATGATCATCGACCACGCACACCGCCGTCTCGTCCATCGCCACGTCCAGCCCACAAAAGAATTCCATCGTTCGCCTCCTGCGTTGCTTCACAGGAGCAGATTTTGCCGCCGAGTCGCCGGCGATCGCCAGTTGACCCGCGGTCGACGCACAGTTTTGCTGCTCGGCAAGGCGCTCGCCCCGATTACGGGCGGCCATCTTAATCAGCTGTGCGGTGATGTATTTGCGAGAATTGATCAATATCGTAACTCATCTTCTAAACTGCGATTATTTCACGAGCCTAGTCGCAACGCTACGATTCCGCTTTTTTGACGTCGAGTCGTATTGCGCCGTGCAGTCTCCGCGCTCGTCGACGGGGTGTTTTGAGCTGCACGACAGCAGCGGACGAACGATCCTGGCGCACTCTTCCATCGGGCTGACGGAGCATGGTCACAAGCATCCAGTTCGGTCGAGACATCTGTCGATCGGCGCGGCCACAGGAAGGACAACCTGCGGTCCGTCGTCTTTGGTCTACATCGGTCCTCATCCGCCGGAGTGGGTCTCCTTGTCTCAGTCCGTTTCCACTACGCTCCCGCCGCTCATCGATGCGCGCCCGACGGATCGTCGATCGCAATTATGAAGCTGGAGCGCCCCGCTAGGAATTGCCAAGAAGCGACGGCAATGCAGGCGCCGCACCACGAACTGGAAGCATCAGCTTGTGCAACCGGCAATACACTTCCCCTGCGACACGCAAGCGTCGGCATCGCAGCTCTGCCGCTTACGCATCGCCCGCCATCGTTTCGCGGGCGATCCTGTCAAAGCCCGGTCTATTCGCGCATTTGATGCGGATGCCGAAGGCCTTCATCGAGGGCCGAACGCGTTTTGAATTTCGAAACTTTGCGCTTCCAGAAACGTTAGCCCCCAATACTCGAGGTCTAATCACTTGTCTGAACGGTCGTAGGTCGCGCATATTTCAACCCGCCGTCGCGAAGCAGTGTGCGTGGAGATAGGGAGGGGAGAGATGCAGCCTGATCGGCTCGAATGCGGTGTACCCGCATGGTAAGCCTGCGCGACCTCGGCATGGACGAGGATGGCGGGATGAACGAGGCTGTCTCTATCCTTGTCGGCCCGAATGGCTCGGGAAAGAGTTCGGTGCTCCTGGATGTTGCCACGCGTTACCGCAGTGGTCGCAACGTGGCGGTTGTGTGCAACACCCCGCATGATCGATTCACCGGTCTGCGAGGAGTTAAACGTATTTCGGTCGGCCGGAGTGACCAGTCACCCAAGAACGTAGTGAAAAAGGCTGTCGCAGATACTCTCAACGAAACTGGCTCTGCATTTTTTCAGATCAGTGCGATCTTAGATCATTGCGGCTACGAGGCACGGTTCGGCTTCGAGATCAGCCCTTACGTCTACTACAGGCTAACGACCGATGAATTACGCGAGCAGTTGCGCGCCCAGTTTTATCCGGACATTCCCGATCGGGGTTTCGATGTGCCGGAAGGGGACGCTGTCGTCGAAATGGTGATGTCCTTTCTCCAGCGGCACGAACCTGGGGAACGGATTTGGATCGATGCGAGAAACTCCGTGTTCGAGTTCAGCCGCGCACGCGAGTTTGCGTCAGTGCTCAAGCTGGAATCAACACTCCGACGCTGGCGCGTGATCGGCGGAATTCGAGTGCTGCTCGAACGGAAGAACGGCGGGGGTGTGATCGAGATGCAGCACGCGAGTTCTGGCCAACTCGCGCTGATCTCTTCACTGCTCTTTTTGATCACCAATGTCGGCGACAAGCCACTCATTATAATCGACGAGCCTGAGAATAGCCTTCATCCAAGCTGGCAGCGGGATTACATTGGGAAGATTCTTGCCGCGATGAACTTCCGCAGCGCTTCGCTCGTCGTGGCTACCCATGCTCCACTCGTTGTGACTGGGGCGCTTGCCGACAGTCCGGACTTGGTTTCCGTATTCGAGGTGCGGGACGGAGCTACGAAGCGGCTCCCCATAGAAACGGACCCCGCTTCGCCAAACAGCATTGAGGAAATCCTCTGGCGGGCGTTCGAGGTCGTGACTCCGGCCAATCATTTCGTGAGCGAGCAGATCGTCGATGAGATATCTCGCTTCGAGAAAGGCGAGGTCCCAAAGGATCAGGTCCTGTCGCTTATCGAGAGGATGGAGGCAGAGAGCTTCGACGAGCGTCAGAAGGGATTCTTCGAGGCGGTTAGGGGTCTGCTGGATAAGATCGAAGCCGGGTTGGCCGAGGGAGCGGACGGCGATGAATGACGCCTACACGCCGACGCTTAAGGAATTCGCATTCACCGATCCAGAAATGGAAGTGATCACGGCGGCGCTCGAAACCGAGAAACCTTGGGACTGGAAGGCAGGCGATGAGCGGGACGAAACGGTCAAGCTCATCAAAAAGAAGATAGAGACTTTTCATCTGAATCGGCACAAAGACCAGTGCTGTTACTGCAGACGGCACCTCGGTGGGGCTGGTTATTTCATGATCGATCGCGAGCACGTGCTACCAAAGTCTGTCGGCGCTTTCCGGCTGCTCTCGTTCGAGATTTGGAACCTCGGCGTATCCTGCAAGCGGTGCAATATGCAGTACAAGAAAGAACGGATCGACTTCGTCATCGACCAGGCCGATGAAGGGGCTCGCAAGAGCAGCCACAACTATCGCTTGATCCACCCGAACTTCGATGACTACGAGAAGCACCTCGACCACTATATGCTGCAAAAGAGCGGCGTGACCTTGCAGAAATTTACAAGGATGGAAGGCAGCGCAAAGGCTGAGTATACGTATGACTTCTTCAATCTTCGTGGCCTCGAGGTGGGCAGCTTCGACGAAGCACAGGGTGTGGCTCAACAGCAGCAAGGTTTGGGAAAGGGAGCGCTCGAAGCTCGCTCCCTGGCCGAGGATTTTGGCCAGTAGTACGGTCGGTCGGCGATAGTGTCGGCCTCGAGCGGATGTTTTCGCAGATGCCTAACGTAGCTGAAGCCCTGAGAATATTCGCGCCTGAAAGATGGGGCGAGGTGGATCGCTTTCTCATCCTATGGCCCACGACATATCAGTTCCAAGGCCATCAGAAGCGCGTGCTTGCGGGCGTCAAGAACCACTTCCATAAGGCGCTGACCCTTCTCACCATGGCGGAATCGCTTGTGCCAAGTCTTCAGATTGACGAAGCCGAGCTCGATAAGCATGGGTTCACGCAAGCGCAGAATGCCAGAAACCTGGCTGCTGTGCTGGAGGCCGTGATTACCGAGCTGTACTCGGTCATCGACTGCACTGCGAAGGTTCTACACATCGGATATGGACCGAGCTCCACGCGATATCGCGACTCCACTCGGCGTCTCTTCGCCGAGGTCGACGCAATCACGGGATCGTTTCCCGAAAGGCTTAAGGCCGCAGTCCGGGCGGCGACTTGGTATGACGACCTACGTCATATGCGCGATGAGCTGACCCACCGTGACGTGGGAAGCTGTTCGAAAGATCGGGAGACCGGGGTTATCAGATACTTCCATTCCAGCTTGTGGGAGGGGGAGCGGCAAAGGCCCATCGACGACATCTTTGGCTGGACCAAATCCAACGTCGACGCCGTCAACGCGTTCATCGGTGTGACCTTCAACGAATTGAACGCCTCCATCACCAGTGGAACCGTCACGCAAATGTGCGGGATGGTACAAGGGCGCATGTTAATGCGCGTGTTGGACGTCTCGGAGCCGATCGATTTCAACAACGGGGTGTGTCTGTCTGCGCAATGGTTCACCCAGCCGGGCAATCCCTATTGTCCATTCGCCGAGAACTGCGGCGCGTTTCAGCGTCGAGCAAGCGCTGACTAGTTTCACGACGTGCGAGGGGAACCTTGATCGCGCCCTTCAAAGTTACTCCGCTCGATTGATAAACGCGGCGCGGTCGTCCCGCGTCGAAACAACAAAGCTGAAGGTGGCTGGGATGGGTGTCCACCTCAGCCAAGAGTTGTCGACGTTGATCTCGGTCCAGGGCAACCGGACGGCAAGCGCCAACGGACCGCGATCCGGCGTGGCCGTCTTTGAACTGAGTAGCCGCGTTCTGTTGATCAGGAGAAGTTAGGCGGCCCGTTCGTGAGCGCTGCACAGCCGAGCTCGGTGCTGATCCAGCGGAGCGCAAAAAGGCCGTATTTGGCAATACTAGCCTCCATTCAGTGGCCGCAGGTAGAGCGCCGCTATCTTCTATCAAGCTGCCGGCAACTTCCGGGCTAGCACAATTGCGTTTGATCGGCTCTAATCATCATCAACATGGGTGGAGCTACGGGGGATAGCGCTTGGGACTTCGCGCGACGACGCTTGTCGATCTATCAAACGAGGTGCTCGGTCCGAGGGGCGGGCCATTCGAACTGATGACCGACGACCCCAGGACGGAATACGTTGCCGGCGTACTGCGACCCGAACCTTTCGGCAACTCGTCGCCTCCCGATCCGGACGGCCAGGCTCCAGAGCTACTGTCGGACGCCGTCGGCGAAGAGGATGAGGATGATGTCCTAGTGGGCACCGCTCCCACGTCTCCTTCCATCGATCCGAGCCAACCGCCACGATCAGCCGGTCTTTCGTTCATCGTCGAGAGTGTCGCTCCTACTATGAGGGTATGCGCGACCTGGGCGCGATACACTGCCGAGGACAACGGCTGGCGCCGTCGTGCCGAGTTGATCTTAACCAACTGGCTGGATGCTTTTGTCACCCAACGAGTCTTTGAGCGCGATGGCGTTGAGCTCAGAGTTGAAACTAGCCCGATTCGGACTGGGGGACGTCGCGTCAGTATCTGGTTGATCAACGTACATCGCGAAACGGAGCGGGGCCGCTCGGGACCTAGCGAGCATATCTTCCAACCTCAAATCCGCGTCTTGATCGGTCGAGAGACTAAGCTTCTGCCCATGAAGAGCGCTGTAGCAGCGGCTGACGATGAGCAACGTGGGCTCGATCTTTTGTATGACGGGCGCGAAGCGTTTGCGCGCGGCCACATGTGCGGAGCGGTCTGGCGGGCCGTGGACCCGGAGCGCGGCGCTGGTGAGCTCGAGGCCGAGCGCCCGCCGGCCGCACCTTTCGCATTTACTGACGCTCATCTTCTCTCTCCTGATGACGTGACAGCGTTTTCGCCGCCGGACGTTAGGACCGAATACCTCCCTATGTACGGAGTCGAGGCACCGGAAACAGCGTGGTCTGCAGAAGGCGCTGCGCCGGAACTCCGAGCGGGAGCTCTCGCGGAAGCCTGGGAACCGGAAGCGATTGAATCTGCGTTGCGACCGCTCGCCAACGGGTATGCAGCCTGGGTGTCGCATCTGAGCCAGCACATCGAAGCACTGCGACCTGGACAGCGTCAGGCGGCCCGCGCTAATCTCGAACTCTGTTCCGCCCTGGCGAACCGATTGCACGATGCGGTGGACCTACTGCGTGCCGACGAGAATGTTAGGCTAGCGTTCTGCTTTGCGAACCGCGCAATGTCGATGCAGGGGACATGGTCGCGGGGGCGGCCTCTCGTCTGGCGCCCCTTCCAGCTTGCATTCCTAGCCGTTGCGCTTCGCTCTACTGCGGATCCTCACGATTCCGGGCGGGACGTGTGTGATCTTCTTTGGTTCCCTACCGGAGGGGGCAAGACGGAAGCCTACCTGGCACTCGCCGCGTTCACGCTGGCGTTTCGCCGACTACGCTCACCATTGGGGGGTGGCACCGGAGTCATCTCTCGCTATACGCTACGTCTTCTGACGATCCAGCAGTTCCGCAGAGCGCTCGCTACTGTGACGGCGTGCGAAGTTCTGCGCGTGGACGGACTTAGCGATCCGAATAGCCAGGCGGTTGGCTGGCGCCCGGCAGCGTGCCAGCGTCGCGACACATTCCTTTGGGGGGGAGCGCGGTTTTCTGCTGGTCTGTGGGTTGGCGGAAACGTCACTCCCAACCGCATGGATACGATCGCTGCCAGGATCGATAACAGCCTCCAGATCTATTTGGGGGCGATAGATATTCTGCGTGGAGCCCGCTTCGGGTATATAGGGCCTGACGCCACCCTCGCGCGCCTTGTGCGGAGCGGTCGGGTTCATCAAGGCGGCGAACCGGCACAAGTGGTTAACTGCCCCTGCTGCCGTGCCCTACTTGCAGTGCCCCAGTCGAATGGCAGCGCGAGCGGGCTTGGCACGGGAGAGCATCGCGTACACGTTCCTCACGCAGCCCCAGGCCGACGGATCTCAGTGACGCGGCTAGTCGCGCCGGCACCCGGCGTCGAACTCGTTGGAGCGGAATCAGCCGGGCTTGTCGATGCCTTCTCAACGACACTCACGTTCCGGGTTGCCGAAGGAGCTACGTTGACGGGCGAGCGGCTAGATGAGTGGTGGCATGATGCAGTTGCGCCCACCCTTCACCCAGGCGAGCTCCTTTGCGCGCGTCCGGCCCGGCCCGGTTATACGCTTGTCCGAAGGAACGGGCCGGCATCCGCGATAGTCGGTTTCGAGGTCCTATGTCCGAATCCGGAGTGCGAACTCAATAGGAGCGCTTGGGCGGAGAACGTTCCCGTCCTGCGCTCCGCGACCCGCGCTGTCGTGGCGACAGACCGATCCTTCCGTGCGCCCGAACACGCTGCGCTACCATCGCTGGATGGTAGCTGGCAGGATCCACCGCTCGATTATGGACGGGTTTCGGCGCGCGTGTTCGGGCGCATCCCGATACCCGCCTGTACGGTCGACGAACAGATTTACGCCCGGTGCCCTGGGCTGTTGGTCGCTACCGCCGATAAGTTCGCGAGACTGGCATACGAGCCGCGCGCCGCTGGCATCTTCGGTAACGTCGAGCGCTACCACGCGATCGAAGGCTATTACCGCAGAGGCGGGTGGCAGCCAGGCCAACCCCAGACATATCGCCCTGATCCTCCGGGTGGGCCCGGGGGACACACAGCCCTACACGTAGGCGTTCCTGCCTTCGATCCTCCTGAACTTGTCATCCAAGATGAACTTCATCTTATCGAGGGTCCGCTCGGCAGCATGGTTGGGCTGTATGAGACGGCGATCGAGGCGCTTAGTCGCGGTGCGGACGGGCGCCGCGCAAAGTATGTGGCGTCCACCGCGACAGTGCGGCAGGCCGGACCTCAGGTTCGAGCTCTTTTCGATAGGGAAGTGGCTCAGTTCCCGCCGCCTGGGCTCAATGTGGATGACTCTTTCTTCGCGCGCACCTCGGAGCCGCATCCTTTGA
This sequence comes from Mesorhizobium sp. WSM4849, assembly GCF_055811385.1. Lineage (NCBI taxonomy): Bacteria > Pseudomonadati > Pseudomonadota > Alphaproteobacteria > Hyphomicrobiales > Phyllobacteriaceae > Mesorhizobium > Mesorhizobium sp. WSM4849. The sequence continues at coordinate 61,568 of NZ_JBVVPW010000016.1, read as the reverse complement.
ATGAAAAACATGCAGGGAGGCTCTACGTCGGACTCTCCGCTCCTGGGAAGGGTGCTCAGACGCCAATCGTCCGCATCTGGTCCAGCCTTCTCCAATCTGCCGTGACGACCAGACTCGCACCTGTCGAGGAAGATCCGGATCGTCTTTGGACTTTGGCAGGATATTTCAATGCCGTAAGGGAACTCGCTGGTGCCGCAACACTCTACCGGCAGGATATCCCTGAGCGCATGCGCCGACGCTACGGAGCTGCAGCTCGGTCTACCGAGCCCATTGGCTACATGGAGCTATCTAGCCGGGTTGATTCGGTAGACCTTCCCAGCATGCTCGACGCGCTTGAGACACCGTTCGGTGTCGACGTAGTCTGCGCGACCTCAATGTTCGGTACGGGCGTCGACATCGACAGGCTGGGGCTTATGGTCGTCCATGGTCAGCCCAAAACGACGTCAAGTTACATTCAAGCTACGGGCCGGGTGGGGCGGCGGTCCGGCGCGTTGGTAGTTACGTTCCTCCGCGCATCACGGCCGCGAGATCTCGATCATTTCGAGTTCTTCTGCGGTTATCATCGCGCGTTATACCGTCACGTAGAGGCGATAACGGTGTCTCCTTTCGCACCGAAGGCCCGCGACAGGTGTCTCGGACCGCTATCCGTAGCGCTGCTGAGGCAGGGAGCGTCGCTCGACGGCGCCGCGGTTCACGATGACTGGAGAGTCGAGCAAAGGCTGGCTGGCCAACGCTATCATAGCGAGGCTATGCGGATGGCTGCGCACCGGCGCGATGCCGAGGTGCTTGCCCTTGGGGCCATTGTCGAACGACGCTCCCAGATCCAACCGGCCGATATACGACCTATCGCGGGCCTGACCCAGGTTGAGATGGAATCCGAACTTGACCGCTGGCAGATGCTTGCTAGGCGAGCCGCTACGCGCGACCATCTAGTGTACAACGAATCCGCGATGGTCCGGGCCCCGACCCGGGAGGTCGTGCTCGGTGACCCGCAACACACCGGCGCCGGTCTGGCACAAGCTTTTGAGAACGCACCTCAAAGCCTGCGCGCTATTGAGGAAACAACCACTTTCAAGATTTAGGTGTCGACTTGGCCGGACAATCCATCCGTCGTTCTCAGTTCATCACTACCTACGGGCCAGGAGCCATCTTGGAGAGTGCCGAAGGTCCGAGGATCATACGGGGCCTTGAATGGGCGGAGATATTTGACAACGCTCGTCCCGACGATCATGAGATTACAGAGCGGCGGCTCTCCGAGGGCCTGTTGAACGGCGCACGGATTGTCGCCGTCCCATCCAACGCGGAGCTCGGGGTCGAGGATAGCAGAGGCGTTTACCGGACTCTGCCTTTCCCTAAGTGGTCGCTGTGCGTCCGACACTCCGCCCTTTACCGAAAGAGTGACGGCGACAGCCGCACGTGCCCGCTCTGCCCTCCCTCTCAGAATCAGTTTGACGCCTGGCGCAAGGCGGGTGCCGAGAAGACACGCTTCATCCAAGTCTGCAGGGCTGGCCACATGCAGGACGTCGACTGGAATTACGTCGTCACGTCCATGGGAGGCCGCTGCAACGGCGGCTGCCGCCCGGACTACTTCCGCTGGGAAGGCGGTGGCGGCGCCCTCGCATCGGTGCTGGTCAGGTGTCCTAATTGCGGCCAAGCCGCTAATCTCGGCCAGGCCTATGCACGCGACTGGCGCTGCTCCGGTGACTTCCCGGAGGAGGGCGGGAACATTCGACCGCCGTGTCCTACCCACGGTCGAATCGTGCAGCGAGGCGCCTCGAACGTGTTCATTCCGGAAACGGTCACAGCACTGACCATTCCGCCGGCGGCGCTTGAGTTACACCGCCTTCTTGACCAGCGTGCTCTGCGACTGCTTTTCGCTGTTATGCGACCAAACGACTTCGCGGCACTCGCCAGCCTACTGCAGCGAACTGTGGACACGGGAAATCTCGGGCAGCACGTCGTCGACGCGATCTTGGATTACCCACCGAGCGAGGTTATGCGCGCGCTCGACGAGGTCACCAGGCCGGTGGAAGCGCGCTCGGAGGCGGAAATGCGACTCGACGAGTACCGCCGACTTCGAGACGCCGCAGCCGAGGGTTATCCTCTGCAGCCAGGAGTAGCGCGTTCGCAGTTTGAAGTTGTTCTCGACGACGTCCGTCAGTTCGATGTGGTTGGCGCGGGTCGCTTCCGGGTCACGCCCGTCAGCAGGTTGCGAGTCGTAATGGCGCAAACAGGCTACCGGCGGCTCGACGGCCAGCCGGTTGACCGCAGAGCATGGTTCGACGGGGATGCATGGTATCCCGGTGTCGAACTATTCGGCGAGGGCGTGTTCATCGACTTGGTCGATGACGACGGCGAACCGGCTCCTATCCCGATCAACGGTGCTTCAGCACAGGCGTGGGCCGCTAATGCAGGCGCGAACTGGGCCGCCGATCCCATTCAACTCGATCCAGCCTTTGTTTGGTTGCACACGCTATCCCACCGATTGATTTCCTCGCTGTCGCTGAGCTGCGGGTACTCTTCGGCGGCGCTCCGCGAACGTGTCTTTATTGACAGACAACCTGGTGAAGCAGCATTCGGAGGAGTGCTTCTCTATACCGTTCAGCCTGGCGGCGACGGTACGCTTGGTGGGTTGGTGTCATTGGTGCCCGGTTTCCGCCAGATACTCGACGGCGCGTTAGAAACCCTTGACTCTTGCTCTAACGATCCCCTCTGCGGACGGGAGCGCTTCGGTCCCGAACGCGTGAACGGCGCCGCGTGCTATGCTTGCCTCTTCCAGTCCGAGACGTCCTGCGAACACCGTAACATGTCCTTGGACCGCAACGTGCTACTAGGGCGATGAAGCCGGGCCTCTTCGTGTCCGGTTTCAGTTGGGTTGGCGCGGGTGTTCGCTCTATAGAAACCGGGCTCTACGAACTATTCACTCGGGCTCGACGCCGCGTCGTGGCCTCCACATACTCCATCGGCGGAGCCGCCTTTGATCTTCCAGAACTCTGGATAGCCGGGGCACTTGATCGTGGAGTGGAAGTTGTGCTGGTAGTGAACCGCTGGGATGAGCAGCCAAAGGCTGCCCTCGCTCCGCTGCAGCGCCTGGCTCGACAAGACAGTCGGCTGGCGCTGTACAGTTGGGACGGCCCAAAACGGCATGAACTTCACGCGAAAGTGGTGGTCCAAGACGAGAGCTTCGCTATGATCGGCTCGTCGAACTGGTCTGGAAACGGTTTTCTCCGCAACCACGAGATGGCTGTAGTAGTGGAGGGGGAACCTGCGCGTACGGCGGCTAGACTCATTACGTCCCTCACTGGTTCGATCTACGCCCGAAGGCAAGAATAGCGGCTAACCATGGTTCAAGACCTCAAGGAAGATCTACGTCTACTGCATAGCGCCATCCAAGACTCCGAGCCGGAACCTGTAGCCGGCGACGAACCGGCGGAGTGCTTCACCCGCTTCGTAATCGACCACCTGATCGAAATCGGGCGCGTGGACGACGGCCACGTAGCTTTTTGGGAGGGGCCTGCGGGCCGTGGCGCCGCCCGCATATCCGGCTACGGCATCGGTGAGCAACGCGACACACTCGATCTTTTCATCGCCGAGCTCGGGTCGTCAGACGACCTGCGCTCGGCGCGGGCCGACGATCTGGACAGGCTCGCCGGCCAGGCTGGTCGTTTTGCGGAGATGGCGCTCAGGTCGGGCGCGAACGCCAATGTCGATACGGCAGCCGGTGCAATGCTGTCTGGTATCCACGAGGTGAGCGGTAGGCTTCGGCGCGTGAGAATCTTCATCATCACTGACGCGGTATCCGCTGCGCGTCGGATGCCGAGGCGCACGGTCGCCGCTTTGCCAGCCGAAATCGAGGTATGGGACCTTCGCCGCCTCACTCGCAGCATGTCGGTGGAGGGAGAAGGCGAGCCGATCGACATCGACTTCGAGAACTCGACATATGGCTGTCAGCCCTTCCTGCGCTTAGACGGCGGAACGGAGCATTCGACACTGCTGATGGTGATCCCAGGACAGGTGCTTGCAGAACTGTACGAAGAGCACGGTGCCGCTCTGCTTGAGTTCAATGTAAGGTCCTTCCTGTCGGTGCGAGGCAAGGTGAATAAGGGAATCCGGGACACGATTTTGGGAGAGCCCGACAGGTTTCTTGCTTACAATAACGGTATCGTGATTACCGCCGAGTCGGTCTACGAGCAATTCGTGCCGGGGCTCGGCAAGGCCGTGGCCAAGCTCGCCAACGTGCAGATTGTCAATGGTGGTCAGACGACCGCAACAATTCACGACGCCGCACGCCGGCTCGAAGCAGACATCTCACATGTAGCAGTTGCGGCTAAAGTGGTGATCGTCGGCTCGGATGTTCGGGACGAGATAGTAAAGCGGATATCTCGCTTTGCGAACACTCAGAACCCCATGCAGCAGGCGGACCTCTCGGCCAACGAGCCGTTCCACGTGGCTGTCGAGCGACTGTCGCGATCGACTTGGTGCCCAGGTGGCGAACGGCGCTGGTTCTACGAGCGCGCTCGAGGGCAATACGAGGTGGAGTTGTCACGCGAGGGTGACACCCCAGCTAAGCGGGCCAAGTTTCTGCTGCAGACTCCGAAGGAACTCCGCTTCTCCAAAGTCGATCTCGCCAAGTTTCTGAACGCATGGGGCCGAAGGCCACACGACGTTAGCCTCGGTGGGCAAAAAAACTTCATCCAACTGATGGAGGACTTGCGACGCCGTAATGGCCTTGCCTGGGAGCCGGACCAGCAATGGTACCAAGATGTTGTCGCCGTCGCCCTTATCTGGCAGACCGCCGAGCGGGTCGTCCGCTGGGAAGGTATCCCGGCCTTCCGCGCCAACGTAACGGCCTACCTTGTGGCGTTGTTGTCAGCCAAATCGTCGAGTCGCCTGGATCTCAAGCGCGTATGGAACGCGCAGGCGGTAACCCCTCAACTGGAAAGTCTGCTCCGCTCATGGGCGGTTCCGGTACGTGATGCGCTTGTGCAGCGTGCCTCATTGCGACAGCGGAACCCTACAGAGTGGTTTAAGCGGGAAGAATGTTGGACGGAGATCGCTGAACTACCGCTGCCTATCCCTTCACCACTACCGGGTGAGTTCGGCACCACTTCCCGTGAGATAGATCTCATTCCAAGTGGCGCCAGCGGCACCGTATCAACTGATCTCGCCGCTGCGCTGCGAGTGAAAACGATCAAGGCAGGTCAATGGACGAGCATCGCGGAGTGGGGATCGCGAACAGGCAAGCTGCATTGGCGCCAGTCTAGCATCGCAACCACCCTTTCAGGCATGTCTGCCCAGCAGTGGCGTAAAGATCCCTCGCCCAAGCAAGTAGAGGCTGCGATCAATATTTTGAACTTGGTTGAGCAGCAAGCGCCAGAACTGGTGGCGCTCTAGCCCGAAAGTGCGCTAAGATATCCTAATCTGCCCGCACGCGAGCTGCAGATCACAGTGAACCCCTGACGCTTGTCGGCCGCCCCTCCCAATCCCCGGCAATCTCCAGCTTCGGCTCGTCGGAATTGAGCCATCGCGCGAGTTCCGCGACGATCTCGCCCATTTGACGGCGGGCCCGTCCCTTCAGCGAGCACTCCCACACGATCGCTACGCGCCAGCCCTGACGCAGCAACTCGGCCGCAACGCTGGCGTCGCGTTCGACGTTGCGTTCTAGTTTTTTTACCCAGAACTCCGCATTCGTTGCGGGCGTTACGCCCAGCGGACATATGTGGGCATGCCAGAAGCACCCGTGGATGAAAAGGGTAGCTCTGCATCGCGCGAAGACTAGGTCCGGCGTTCCCGGCATGCCACTGACGTGGAGTCGGTATCGCAAGCCGGCACGGTGGAGTGCGCGCCGCAGCACCATCTCTGGCTTCGAATCGCGGGGACCGATTTGCGCCATGTTGTGCCGGCGCTGCTCAGGGGTGAGGGGATCCGGCCTGACGGCGCGGCGGCGCCGAATCATTCGGTCAACGCTACCATGCTCGGTCGCATCTTGTTTTGGGTTTCCGAGCAAGGTCATTTGGCATGCGTTATCCGCTTTTAATAGTCCAGGCACGTTGCCGGTCGCCGCACTTGGCATCTTTCCGCCTGTGCAATACGTGGGCGACCCGGTCCGCTATCGCATGACTCAACATGGGCGGCACCGCATTGCCGATCATCTTAAAAGCTTCGGTGAGCGCGACGCCGCCGAAGGCAAACCAGTCGGGGAAGCTCTGGATGCGGGCCGCCTCGCGCACTGAAATAGTCCGCGGCGCCGAGGGATGCACGTAAGCATATGTGTCTTTCGACATGTGGCTCGTCATCGTCTTGGAGGGTCGAGATGGATCCAGTCGCGCCAGCCAATCGCCATGATTACTTTCGCGCTTCGAGATGTAGTTGCCCGCCAGCAGGTGGTGAGGCGAGCGAAGACGCTCGCCAATCTGTTCGAGAAGCAGTCGGAGCGGCAACGCCCCGTCGAGGTGCCCCCTTAGCGATCGAAGCTCTTGCACCTCTGGAATAGGCGCGCCCGCGCCTGACGCCTTTAGCCGAACTTTCTCAAGGTCATCAGGGGTGAGCGCGAGAAGCCCGTCGAGCAATCCGGCAAGCGCAGCGCTCGTTCGGGCCTGGTCAGCGCGGTAGTCCATCCACCGCCTGCCTGGCCCGAAGAGCGCGAACAGTGCCGCATCGTCGGATCGGGCCGCACGGCAAGCATGGGCATCAACTTTATTGGGTGCAATCCTCGTGTCCGGTCGGGGCTGTCGGACCCATCGCGAATAGGCATGCCCGTCGGGATCGAACGCATCGATGTCATGCTGAATATTCATGGCATTTCCAGGCTTCAGCTCGCCACCAATCACAGATGGCGTAGGTAGTCCCGCCAAGGCGAGCGAAAGGGGCGCCTCCCGCTCGCGACGAAGCTCCAGACAGGCCCCGGCGAGGGAACCTGACGGTTGCGCTTCGGTCCCAGTCAGGACGCCGGCCATGAAGTAGCGTTGGCGAGTTTGCGGCACACCATGCCGCGATGCGTCCAAGACCTTTTGCGCGACCTCATATCGAGCCTCGCCAAGCGATGCGCGCTCGATCGCCTCTTCTAGCAGTTCAGTTGCCTGAAAACTGACGCCGTCGACACGCACGACCGAACGGAAATGGGCGACGTTTTCGAAGAGGAAGACGTCCGGTCGGAGGGCGCTGAGTACCATGACGTATTGCTCAAACAACCTGTTCCGAGAGTCGCCCGCCTCGGAGTCCGCGTGTGCATGAATGCGAGCATCGCTGAGACTGCGAATCTTTCCCCGACCTATGCGACTGAAGCCCTGACAGGGCGGCCCTCCGACTAGCACAGACACCGGCGCATACTCGTAAAGCCGTCGCAGGCCAGCCGCGAAAGCTTCGTCGCAGAACAACGCTGAGCGCAGCGCCTGGCGCCTTGCCCGCCAACCCGTCCAGGCCTCGCGGACTTCCCTCATGACTTGTGTCGCAAGGAAGTCGACGAATGTGCCCAGTCTCTTGGTCGAAGCAGTGAGTTGCCCGGCGCCAGCGCCAGCCCGGCGACCAGTAAGTAGCTCGGCCTCCGCGTCCCAACCAGCATTTGCCCGCGATAGCCAATCGGGGTCAACCGGGTGCCGCTGCGTCGGACCGGGGTTGCGCTCCTGGGCCGGCCCACTCCACAGCAGGTTTGGAAGACCGACGACCTTTTTGGAAGGGTGCGGGAGTCGAAGATGATCATGGAAGCGCAGCACGGAAGTCTGATCTACTGCCCGGGGGTGTAAGGCCGCACACGCAGCACTCCAGTCCGGTGATGACCTAATTGCGTTCAAGCGGTCACTGAACGTTCGATCCGCCTCGGATATATCGCTCAGGAATAGCGGAAAGGCTCCGCTCTCTAAGCTGCGCAACTCTGCCTGAAGCTCGGTGTCGCCGAGCGTCTCGCCCACGTGCTGTAGGTAAAAGGCCAGGAACTCGGAGGCGTTAAGGAACTCGGTGAGGTCAACTATCGCGCCGACTGGTCGCTCTCCATGTCCCAGAGCTGCCGCATTGCGATTTAATGTAGCGATCGGAGCAGCCTGGTTGTCGAGTGCGAGAACTGTTCTGAACTGCCGGCCCTCGCCCAGCAGATCGAAGCCCAAGCTTAAGCCGCCGCAGCCAGAGAAGATGTCCACAACCAGTCTTGGCGCCGTCGGAGCCGGAGCCGGAGCGTTTTGATCGACATCCAGGTCAAGTGGCCGTTCGACCGTCGGAAGCACGAAAACGTTGCCCGTAAGCCTGCTCCCGGCAAGCCAATTGCGGTACTTCTGTGCCGAATCGCTGCGAACATGCTCACCCCGAAGATGATCTTCCAGGGTGCCCCTGCTTACGCCAATCAACGCAGCCGCATCCTTGTTCGAGAGACGGCGCGATGCGATCTGCTCGCGCACGCGCGCCATCAGCGTAGCGATGTTTTCACCGGCTGGGTGCTCAAGGCCGCCCCCCCTTCCAAGTGGCATGACTCTTCTTTCTTTGCCCTTCGGCTTCCTGCCGATACTAAGTGCGTTAGCGGCCCACCGCAAATCTGTTTCCTGCACACCGGCAGTGTGTAGTCACGCAACATAATCATGGCAAGATCACACCGTGAAGGCTGACATGTATCTAATAGCAGTAGGCGGACAAGTCCGCAGCGCGCGACTCTCCCGCGGCTATAGCCAGGAGCGACTAGCGGAGCTCTCCGGAATCCACCGAAACTACATTGGTCTAATCGAGCGTGGCGAGCGGAACATGCGGGTAGGCACGGTTGCTAAACTCGCGGAAGCGCTGGACATGTCGCTCGCTGAGCTGTTCGCGGATTTGCCTCGTCACAAGGCTTTCGCGGTCCCTCCGCGAGATCGAGCGCTCGATGTTGGGTGAGAGCGCCATATGACTTTGCTATCCCTTTGGCGAAGCGACGCGGACAATCTGCGGACGCTGACAGCGCGCCAAGTTCTTGCGCTTGCCGGCGACGGACGGCTTCTCGACGGCTCAGCGTGCTCCATCGAGCTTCGCACCTACCTCGCCGAAGTGGAGGCCGACGACCTCGGTCGCTACGTCCTCGAGTGTCTCGGCCCTCGCGATGGCGCGCGAAAGAGCGAGCGCGGATTCGAGGACAGCGGACTAGTCCTTCAAGACGTGGTCAATGAGATCGGCCGACGCCTCGACTACGACGTTATCGACGGGGTCTATCGCGGCGTCCGGGGCACGATCGGTCACGACGGCGTCTGGCGCGATGGGTCAGGTCGGGATCTCCTCGTTGAGGTAAAGACCACCGATGCGTACACGATTAGGTTGGAAACGATCGAGGGCTACCGCAGGGCACTAGTCGCGGACGGGGCGCTCGGCCAAGATAGTTCGGTCCTCTTCGTCGTCGGGCGAGATGATACCGGTGCCCTTGAGGCACAGATCCGGGGCTCGCCCTACGCGTGGACGATGCGGATGATCGGGGCCGCAAGCTTAATGCGTTTGCTGCAAGTTAAGGTCAACGCAGAGGCTCCTGCCGTTGTCGATCGCATCCGGTTGGTCCTCCGACCCATAGAATACACGCGGGTCGACAGGATAGTTGACCTAATGTTCGACGTCCGCGTCGACGCCGATGCGCCGATCTCAGACCAAGAGCCCACGGTCCTCTTGGGAACCGAGCGTCGCACAGCCGCCGGCGCCATATTTCGACTTCCCTCGTCGCCGGCCAGCGGCGCCGTAGAGCCATTCCGCCGCCTCGCAGCTGAACTGGTATCGGAAGCGGTTGGTGCAAGGCTCACACGTAGGCGGCGGTCTTGGTACGAATCATCCGATGGCGTGCACCGCGCGGTGATCGCCGTTTCCAAACGCTATGAGCGCGATTACCAGTCTTATTGGTATGCGTTCTACGACACGCAACGGAAATTCCTCGGAGAGGGAGAGTCGGCTTGGCTAGCCCTCTGCGCCCTTGACACAGAGCGGATTTGGGCTATCCCCGCCCTAGTGGTCGAAAACTTGGTGCCGTCCATGAACTCCACAGAGCGTCCTGACGGGCAGACCTACTGGCACGTGCTGACAAAGCTCGTCGGTGATCGATGCCTTCTCGTCACGGGTGGCGGCGAGATGGATTTGTCGCCTTACGAGGTCTCTTTGCCATCACGGAGCACATCACCGTTGAAGTGACGTAGATCTCCCGGACGGCGACAGATCAATCCTCGCCTACGAGGATACCGCAACGCTCAAAGCCATAAGAGCAAAGGTGGCCCACCGATGTGGTGGACACCCACCCGATCATTGACGTCTTTTGGTCGAGCCACCGTCATGCCATCCACCCCGATACGCAAAACGGAATACGATCCGGACGGCAGAATCCTCTCGGTGTGGTTGGTCGCCAGCGGCAAACGGTACGAGTTTGAGGACGTGCCGCCGGAGATCTTCGCCGCGTTCAAAGCCGCCTTTGCCAAGGGCCGCTTCTTCAACGAACACATCCGCAATCACTTCCGCTACCGTCTGGCTGGACCCGCGGTTGACTGAGCAGCATCAGCGGACGATCTCTCTTTTGGCAGGGATGCGGCTCATTCGTCGCGGCCGTCCGGCCAGCTTTTGCGAGGGCAAGGTCGGACATCGGAACGAAAGGCGGATTCGCGAATTTCTACTGCTAGATAATCGGAATCGTCGCCCATGAGACTCGCGACCCTCCACCTTGAAACTGCGAGATACGGCGATGTATATCGCGCCGAACGGCTCGCGCGGCTGAGGCAGCAAATGATCCGGCACATTAAGCGCACTGACGCCTCGGCTCAAAAGGTCGAGCAAGCGCTGACTATTTTGGCCGAAGCAAACGCACCCATGCACCGGCTCGCGCGGCATCAGTAGGGCCGCGCATATGTGCGCTCACGCCCGACGACGTAAGGAACGAGGCTGCTGCCAAGGAGGAGGGGCTGCTACGCTCCTCTACCTAGCACTCGATACTTCCAACCGCCGGTTGGTAGACGCGTCCTGACGGCGTGCATAGGTTTTCGGTTCACCGGGCACACTACCCCCGCCCACACCCCTGTGCCTGGTGAACGACTGAGAAGTCTCGCCCGCGGTGCCGAAAGGTGCGGCGGGCTTTTTTTGTTGTCCGAGATGTCCTGAATCGTATTAGTTGCGCAGAATAGTTTGGCCGGAGGGGGTGGTATGCCGATTAATCGAAAGGCTAAAGAATTTGGCGTCTTCAGTGAATCCGAAGTAGCTACGCTGGGCCGCGTGTTCGACCGGCTCAAGAGGGAGGGCGACTCCGAACATCTCCGTGAGGCTCTCGCGTCTCGGATCCTGGCAAATTATACGGCCGGTATCACTGACGAGGACGAACTTGTCTCAGCGTCAAAGCTGCCGTTGGGTCGGTAGGCGCAACGCAAATAGGTCCTGCTTTCACCGCCTTTTTCGAGCGGAGGCCATCGATCCCGCGCGTAATGGGAACGCTGGCCGGCATGTTTTGTTTCCGCAGCCCTGCGGAATCACGTTCCGTTCACTCTGGCTAATATAAGTCTGGTGCCTAGAATCGAATAAGTGCGTAAAATTGTAAGTACCGGCGTCGGCCGGCTCGAGTTCATTCCGCCGATGATGCCTACCTTGGTAGCAAAGCCGCCCCAAGGCGATGACTGGATGCATGAAGCCAAATTCGACGGCTACCGCTCGCAGATCATCATCGACGCCGGCGGTGCGCGGATTTTCACCCGCCGCGGGCTCGACTGGACCTCCAAATACCGCGATCTGGTCGAGGCAGCCAAAGGTCTCAACGTACAGAACGCCATCATCGACGGCGAAGTCATCGTCTTGAATGAGGCTGGCCTTTCGGATTTTGCCGCACTGCGCAAGGCCATCACCAGGCGCCAACATGAGCTCTATTTTGTCGCCTTCGATCTGCTGCATCTCAATGGCCACGACTTGCGCGACATGGCGCTTGAGGATCGGCGGGAAATCCTGGCCGGCCTCATAGGGTCCGACAGTCGCATCCAGTTCAGTGAGACCATGCCGGGCGAAGCCAACGCGATCTATCATCTGATCGACGCGGCCGGCCTGGAAGGGATGGTATCGAAGCGTCGGGACAGCAAATATCGCAGCGGCCCGACCACCAGTTGGCTGAAAACAAAATCCTTCACCGAAAGCGAGTTTGAACTTCTCGGAGTTGAACGCGAGCGGGGCAAACCGGCCTTCGCTCTGATGGCCGAGCCGGGGACCCACAAATATGTCGGCAGCGCCTTCGTCAGTGTAAATCGCGAGATGCGGGAGCGGCTGTGGAAGCGCGTCCAGGAACATGCCGGGCCACCGCCCAAGGAAATGCCAAAGAGGCCGGCCACTCAATGGGTCAAGCCGGGTATCAAGGCCCGTGTGAAGCATTTAAGGGGCGAGGAAGACCTTCGGCACGCCACGCTGCAGGATTTTTGGGATGAAGGAATTTAATGCGCTCCGTCCGAGCGCCTAGCGCGAGGCAAGGGACGGGCGCTAGAAGGGAGGCCCTATGAAACGCAAGCCCAGTAAATCCGGATTCAACAAACTTCTCGACGTCGACACCACACTCCTATCAGCCGAGCCTTTGATCGGACTCCTCGAAGACTGGAGACCGACACCGGCACGATCGAGCTGGCTATGAATAGGACCTTGGCCGAGCAACTTCTATTTGCCATCGTTGAATTTCTCCAGGCAGGCAAGGGAGATGATGTGCGGTCGAGCGTTCGCAATAGAGTCGCCTGCCTAGGCAGGGGGCAGCGCCGGCCCTGTCGAGTGCCACTGCACCCAGGGCGCCGGCCTCCCAGTCACTTCCTTCACTGTCTGGAGCAGCGTTTGGTTCAGCGCCACCAATGCCCTGTGATGATCGCAGCTAGGCGATATGAGTGGGCGGGTGATTGTTTTGTGAAGCTTCTCGGCATCCGCCAGAAAACGCTCGATGTCGGCTTCTGAAAGCTGCTCGAGGTGTTTGTGCCTGACCATGTTGGCTCTCCCTTTGAGTGGATCGCCGCAACCATCCTAGGGGAACATATTCCTACGCGCACAGCAAGTTGCGACGTGAGAATTTTCCCAAGGTTAGTTCTCTGCCTCAAGCGATTTTCCCGCCAACTGCCATTCATCCCACACCTTATCAGGATCAATGTCGTCGTAGCCCCGAGCTTCTATGACTGCCCGATAGCCATGCGCGGGCGTCGCGATGGACGGAGCCTGATCTCTGATTTGTAGGACTTCTCTTTCCGTTAGGGGCACACCCTTTTCCCGTTCCGCAGGTAGAAGAGTCGCTACCAATGCCGGGACCGGGACAATGAATAATTCTTCGGCCAAATCAGTCATCTGCTGTCGCTCCCGTCGCGCCACGGCAGGAGCTTTAAGTCTTCCCTGCGGCCGATCATCACGAACCTAGACGGGCCGGCCGCTTCTCATCATGGCACGGGCCTTCTTCCATGATTCCAGGCGTCATGACGCTAGCTCGCCGGTGATTGCCGACGGTGCTTCTATAAATCGTTGAACCGATGGCCGGCAACAACTGGCAAGAAGATATCGCGGCCCGCTGCGCCAGCGCAGTTGATGAGCGAGATCAGTCGTCTTCCATTTCAAGAGTCCGATACTCGCCGCTTTCGTTGTCGTAGACCTCGACTTCAACTGTCGATCCGTGTCGCCGGATACTTTCGACGGTTACGTCTCGATATTCGCCAGCACCACTATCAAATATTTCGATGTCCCTGCCCGTCCTGACAAGATTACCCTTGCCAATCTCAACAGACTCGCCAGTCGTCGTATCCGTCCCATCCCAAGCATATGCATCGGACGCGCCCAAAACGAGTCCGATTGCGAGCGCAAAACATTTGATCATAGTAAGCCGCCCTAATGGCAGTGATATTGGCCAGTTTTATGATTCGTATGGCAGCCGTTTGAGTCTGTTCCGCCGCCATGGCTGAACGCCGGGGCAACGCTATAGGCGCCAACAAGAACACTAAGAAAAATCAGATATTTCATTCCGCCCTCCCAAGTAGATGGCTATTCGGCGCTCAATCATGGCGAGAGTCAAGAGAACACGGAAAGGCGGTCTGTGTGGCGGGCTCGTCGACGATCATAGACGAGTTGCGCTCGATCGGTGCCGTAGGACTTCTGCGCTTGCTCGTGATCCATGCTTGCGACCTGGGAGCGTTCATTCGATCAAATGGGTTCAAGTTCCGCCAGGAATTCCGGCATGGTTTCGGATATTCGATTGTACGCAAGTTCGAACAAGCCGAGCGAGCCAAGCAGCGCATTGGCGATCATGTCGACGGTGCTCTTTGTATCCCTCAATCCGCGTCCGAAATCTGTCAAATACCGTGGAGGGTCGGGCTTAGAATATAATCCGGCGACGCCGGACCAATTCGGATGTGCAATTTCACTCAGGCTCTCGTAGCTGGCACGCACCCCGGGTACGGCTTTGTCCATGCGGTCGATACAGCTCAGGATTTGCATGGCCTGTGGCCCATCCGGCCATTTACGTGAGCCCACGAGCAGCCGTATCAGCAGATCGTTCAGGTCTTGCGGTGAATGGTTATGCCGCGCATCGAGAATCTCCCAGAGTTTCCACACTAGGGCAGCATTCTCGGTGAGCGCTCGGGTCAAAAGGGCGGCAACGCTCAGGTCCTCGCGTCCAAGAGCATCGCATGCATTGCGCGCCAGCTCTTCGCTCCGCCAGATCAGCGCTTCGCGTGCGCACAGCAATTGGAATGGCGCTTTGGACCAAACCCCTAAAGCGGCAGCGTCGATACGAGCCGGCAGATTTTCGCGCAGCCTGTTGGCAAACTTGCGCGCTTCGACAAGCTCTGCAGAGACCATGTTTGGAGCGCCCTTCATTCTTCCTGCCCCATCTTATCTGAGTCCCGCCGATCGGCGAACTCCGGCCAAAGATCGGCCAAGTATCTCGCAATCTGAAAGCCAAGTTCCTCGACTTAGAGAACGCCATCCGGCACTCGCTGAAGTCGTTCGGCACCCGCTTGGGCAAGGTCTGACGCGGGGCGTTCGAGCGGGCGGTGCGCCAAGCGGTGGCGGACGATCCGCTGCCGAGCAAACTGTTGGACGCGATGCTGGCGGTGCGCGACGCGGTAGAAACAATATTGCCGGCTGCACGATCTCGTCGTGAAAATTGTCGGGCGTAGTGAGCCGTGCCGGCGCTTGATGGCTACCCCAGGTGTCGGTCCGGTGACGGCGCTTTCGCTCATGACTGCGATCGATGATCCGACGCGCTTCCGCCGCTCGCGTGACGTTGCGGCCTACTTCGCTGACGTCGCGGCGCTGGCAGTCGATGGCCATGAAGCGCCTGTACGGCTCGCTGCGAGATGCAGCAAAAAACCTACCCCCATCAGCACGCCGGCTAGCACCAGCCGGGCGCAGTTGCTCACCCAAAAGGGCAATCGCCAGACATGCCCCGATAAACGGCGCGGGCGAATAATAAGCGCCGCTTCGATGCGAATGGTTGTTGCTCATCGGCCATCCCAAACGACATAGAAGGCGGCAATCTACACCCCACCTTTCCAGCGCAACAGCCGCATGGCGTTGGCTGTCACCAGCACCGTCGCGCCTGTGTCGGCGAGAATGGCGGGCCACAGGCCGGTGATGCCGACTACGGTCGTCACCAGGAACACCGCCTTCAGCCCCAACGCCATGGTGATGTTCTGCTTGATGTTGGCCATGGTCGCCTGAGACAGTTTTATCATCGCCGCGACATCGCCGACGCGGCCATGCAGCACCGCCGCATCTGCCGTCTCCAGGGCGACATCGGTGCCGCCGCCCATGGCAATGCCGATGTCGGCCGCGGCGAGCGCCGGCGCATCGTTGATGCCGTCGCCGACCTTAGCGACCGTCAGCCCCTGCCCTTTCAACTCGCCGACAATGCGCTGCTTGTCTTCGGGCAGCAATTCCGAGCGCACCTCGATATCGAGGTGCTTGCCGATTGCTGCCGCCGTGCGCTGGTTGTCGCCAGTCAGCATAACAGTCCTGATGCCAACATCGGTCAGCGCCTTGAGGCCGGCCTGCGCGTCCGGCCGAGGCTCGTCGCGCATGGCGATGAAACCGGCCAGCAAATCGTTGATCAGTAGCACCGACACCGACTTGCCCTGGTCGTTGAGTTCGGCGATGCGGGCCGCCTGCTCGGCCGGCAGCGCGACCTTCTCGCCTCCAGCGATCGGCGAGCCCAGGAAGACGTTCTTACCGCCAATGTGACCGACTACGCCCTTGCCGCCGAGCGCCTTGGCCTCCGCCGCTGGCGGCACCGGCACGTGATCGGCCTTGGCCTTTCGCAGGATAGCCAAGGCCAGCGGATGGCTCGATCCCGTTTCGAGTGCAGCGGCCAACGATAGCACCTCTTTTTCGCTGATCTCGATGGCCACGACATCCGTCACCACGGGCTTGCCTTGAGTCAGCGTCCCGGTCTTGTCCAAAGCCACGGCGGTGATCTTGCCCAAGCCTTCCAGCACCGCGCCGCCTTTCATTAAAAGACCACGCCTAGCGCCGGCCGAGAGCGAGGCGGCGATTGCCGCCGGAACCGATATGACGAGCGCGCAGGGGCAGCCGATGAGCAGCAGCGCCAGGCCTTTGTAGATCCATTCGTTCCAGTCGCCGCCGAAGGCCAGCGGCGGGACGACGGCCACCAGAGCCCCCACGGCGACGACGGCGGGCGTATACCAGCGTGAGAAACGGTCGATGAAGCGTTCCGTCGGCGCCTTGCCTTCCTGGGCCTCCTCGACCAGCTTGACGATGCGGGCGATGGTGTTGTCGGACGCCGCAGCCGTGACGGTGATGCGCAATACGCCGTCGCCATTGATGGTGCCGGCGAATACGTCCGCGTCGACGCCCTTGCGCACCGGCACGCTTTCCCCCGACACCGGCGATTCATCGATGGCGCTTTCGCCCTCGATGATCTTGCCGTCGGCTGGAATGCGATCGCCCGGCCGCACCAGGATGACGGCGCCAACCCCAAGGGCTTCGGCCGGAACTTCGCGCGTGGCGCCATCCTCTAGGAATGCCGTCTTGGGCAGCAGCGTGGTCAGCGCCTGGATGCTGGAGCGCGCCTTGCCGGCGGCCACGCCTTCAAGCAACTCGCCGACGAGGAACAGGAAGACCACGGTGGCGGCTTCCTCGCCGGCACCGATGATGACGGCGCCGATCGCCGCGATGGTCATCAGCATTTCGATGGTGAAAGGAATGCCGGCGAGCGCGGCCATCACAGCTCGCCGTGCAATCGGCAGCAGTCCGATCAGCATGGCAGCAATGAAAAGCCAGACGCCGGTGGCCGGCCAGACATAGTGAATCGCAAAAGCTGCGGCCAACGCGGCGCCGTTGGCGATGCTCAGCCGGCCTTTGGCGCTGTTCCACCACGGACCCGTGGCCGGCGTGTGGTCGTGGCCATGCAAGCCCTCCACGTCGTCGTGGTCATCTTTGGCTGTGCCGGCATGGTCGCGGCCAGCATGGTCGTGGCCAGCGCGGTCATGGCCGCCTTTGGTGCCGTGCCCGACCGACTTGGCAATCTGTCCGGCTTCGCTCGTGAGCTGAGCCACAGAATAGCCGAGGCCCGTAACCTTCTTTTCGATCGCGGCGAGGTCGCTTTCGGCAGTGTGCCTGACGGTCATGGTGCCGGCAGTGACCGAGACGTTCACATCCCGGACGCCATGCATGCGGCGCACCGCGCTATCGATTTTCGTCGCGCAGCCGCCACAATCCATGCCTTCAACGCGATAACGGGTTTGTGCGGCGGTTGCAGCCATCGTCTCACTCCTTGAACCATTCCAGCGGCACGCTACATTCTCTAGCGACTAGAGGAGCAAGCGAAAAATCATGCGCAGTGTCCCGATTGGCGAAGCGGCACGACAGAGCGGCGTGAAAGTGCCGACCATCCGCTACTATGAGCATATCGGCCTCCTGCCCGCGCCGAACCGCAGCGAGGGAAATCGACGGCACTATGAAACCAGCGATTTGCGCCGGCTGGCGTTTATTCGCCATTCACGCGAGTTGGGGTTCGGCATCGAAGCCATCCGCACCCTGCTGACGTTGCAGGATAATCCCAGCCAGCCCTGCGCCACGGCCGACACCATAGCCCAGGCGCGGCTGGCCGACGTCGTTCAGCGGATACGCAGCCTCACGGCATTGAAGGCCGAACTTGAACTCATGGTCGAAGGCTGCCGGCACGGGAAGGTCGGCGAATGCCGGGTGATTGAGGTGCTGGCCGATCACAGCCAATGCGAACACGCCCGGCACTGACTGGACCCGATCTCGAACGATCTAATCATTCGTGAGCCGGCCTTTCCGCCACCATCCAGGTCATGAGGCGCGACTGCACGGCGAGGTGATGATTTTGACCCCGGCTAAGCCACGAGCTGAAGTGCGGCTTGCACTCCGGCAATTGTCCGGAATCGGTAGCAGCGGCCCTCTATTCCTTTGCATCGGCGCGTCAGAAGGACGTGATTTGCTTTGCCCATGTAACAAACCAGATGGGCCAGACCGAAGGTGATTTTGAGAAAGGCGGAGCGGCACCGCCGATGCGTTGGCCGTATCGCTTCGGTCGCCCGAATGCCATGAACATTGCCGACACTTGAAGATAAAAACACGCTGGGACCGCAACCGTTGCCCTGAAATTCTCAGCGAAATGCAGACGGGCCAGTTTAAGTCGGACTTGGTGCGCTCAGGCTTTGCCCAGCGCGATCCTGAATTCATAGACCTTTTTGCTCAAAACTTCGCACGTGTCGCTGCGCGAGTAAGGTGGCAATAAATCTGTGCTGCGGTTTACCTGCGGTCATCCAGAATGTTCAGGGCGTAACGCGTGTGTCGCCGTTCACCAGTTCTTATCATCGCGCCCTTGGAAACGAGGTCTTGCAGATCTCTTGTAGCCGTCGCGCGCGATGCTTGAGTCATGGCGATATAATTCTCGGCGCTGAGCCCTCCTTTGAACCCGTCGATGCCTCCGCGGAACATTCGGGCGATGACCTTTTCCTGCCGCTCGTTGAACTGGTTTCGGTAGCGTTCGGAAAACTTGGCTTTAGCTACGGAGAATTCGACGCGGACCAGCGTTACGCGTTGCGCTTCAAGGATCGTGTTGGCAAAGTAGAGCAGCCAATTTGTTACCGCGTTGCTCTTATTGCTGGCCTGCAGGTTGTCGTAGTAGGCCTTGCGGTGGCGTTCGATCGTGTATGCCAAAGCGATGAGACTTGGCTCACCCAGGCTTTGAGCAAGCGCCTTTTCGCAGAGGGCACGTCCTATGCGGCCGTTGCCATCCTCAAATGGGTGGATGCTCTCGAAATAAAGGTGCGCGATACCGGCTCGCGTCAACGCCGGGAGCGGCGTCTTACCTTTAGGCGCGGTATCGTTGAACCAAGCGGTGAAAGCATCCATTTCGGCTTTGACCCGCGCTGAGGGAGGTGCCTCGAAATGCACTTTGGGCTTATCCAGCCGATTGGAAACGATCTGCATGACGTCGGCATGCTGGCGGTAATTGCAAATGGTCTCAATACGCCGTTCCCCCGACATCACCATCTTGTGCCAAGCGTAGAGAGTGCGATGCGAGAGGACATGGCCAAAATGTAAATACACGTCGGCCATCATTTCCGCGATGCCGCGCTCGGCAGGCGGAATGCGCCTGTTCTCGCTGCCCAGCCCAAGTTGCTGGCGCAGGGATGATTGCAGGCTCTCGCGGTTGAGGTATTCCCCTTCAATCGCGGACGTTTTCAAGGCCTCTTCACTGATAAGATCGATGCGTATCTGGTCGCGATCGTCAGAACCGACGTGCCGAAAGACACCCAGGAACTCACCCGATCGCAGCAGGAATTCGCTTTCCAGCGGTTCCAATTCTTCCTTATCGTAGGTAAAATGCGGCCAGTCAGCCTGCTCCCAATTCCATACCATGAGTTATAGCGCACCTTTCTATAACTCATAGTGCCCTAAATAATGAGCTATAGCAATCTTCCCTATGCCTCTCTAAGCCTCAGAAGCTGGGGCTTTGCCCTGGTACGCACAAGTCCGGCCCTCTCTCGCGAAACGAAATCGGGGCGATTTCTTAATCGGCAGGCCGGTCGCTCCAAGCATCTAGGGCCTCCACAAGCGTGCGCGCCTCCACCCACACACCAAGCACTATTTCGGCATCATGGGCGGGACCGGGAAGGTGATGATGCGCCGGAGAAATTCAACTCCGAAGGCGGAGCGCGCATTCCACGTCAGGTAACTCGAGCCATGATTTCAGATTGGATCGTCCTTGCGGTGTATAGCGAAGCGTCTAAGGACAGATTCCCAAATGCAAGTTGGCAAAGTAGATAATTAGCACCGGCCTCTTCGAGCTGATCAAGAAGAGCTTGTCGCGCGGAAGATGCCGTTCCCACCACGCACAATTCGCTTTCGATTGCTGCATCCAAGCTCAGCGGCAGATTTGGGGGCGTCTGGAGCGCATTGAGGTCGTAGAGGAACCTGAAGCTCTTGAGCCATCGTTCGTAAGCGGGTGCCGCGAGCGCATATGCATCTGTTTCCGATCGCGCGATCACGACCATGCGGAGCATTCCAAGAAATGGCCCTCGCTCGTCCGCGTCGGCACTGCGCTCCCGGCAGGCTCGGAATGCATCTGTAATTCTGCGAACAGAAGAGGCAGGTCCAAGGCACGCGATATTGGCGCCACTTGAAGCGGCCCAGCTGGCCGACTCGGGTCTATTGGTGGCGATCCATGTCGGTGGATGGGGGCGCTGATAAGATCTCAGCGTCAAAGGGACGTCATTCAGCTCAAAATGGCGGCCGCTATAGGACAGCGTGTCGCCCTTCATCGCCTTGATAAGGATTTCGCTGGCTTCCGCATAGTGACCTGGCGCCGCCTCCGCAGCAATCCCGAAGTAACCCAGTTCGACTGGGAGAGAGCCGCGCCCTATACCCAGTTCGACCCTGCCACCACTCAACTGGTCCAGCATGCAGATCTCCTCGAACGCACGCAGCGGATGATAAAGGGCAAGGAGCATTACCATCGGGCCGACGCGGAGGTGCCGGGTGCGCTGGACGACGCTAGATAAGAACAGATTCGGCGATGGGCCCCTCCCGTGCGGAGTGCAGTGGTGCTCTGCCAGATGATATGCGTAGAAACCAAGGTGATCGCACGCCTCTGCTAAACTCAGGCGATCGGCGTATTGTCGGGCAATCTCGCAGCCATCCTCGTCCAAGTGGTCGAATATGCCGAAGGTCAGGCCCAGGGGGAAGGCATTCTTCACGCGATTTCTCCAACTCTTTGCAACAGTTCGTGGCTCGCAATGATGCAAGCAAATTCAAATTATCGGTGCGCTTAATGGCCGGGGAACTATCGACTGGTTAAGGCAGAAGCAGCAGCCGCTGACCGCCGGCACAGCGGGATCGTTTCCTCCGCCCTTCCTGCTATCTCTCTGGCGGCGTCAAGGAATTCATCCATCTCGGTTTTTGTACCGATGCTGATGCGGATGTAATTTTCCAGCCCTGCATCCGGAAAGAAGGCGACGAGTATCTTTTGCATTTCCAAGGCTGCTTGCCACCATGAGCCTTCCTGCCCCGGTGGAACACGCGCTAGCAGGAAATTTGCGTGAGAAGGTATTACGGAAAATCCGAGTTTCGACAGTGCCACCGTCACTCGCTGTCTTTCATCCCTGATGTGCTTGTGGTTCTCGGCATAGGCGCCGCGGTGCCCAAGCACACTGATGCCAACAGCCTGGCCGATCACGTTCATGTCGAAGACGTTCTGGAGATCCCGCAGCCTGCCAATGACTTCGGGGTGGCCAAGTCCGAAACCGACGCGAATGCCGGCGGTGGCATAGCTTTTCGAGAATGTTCTCAAGATCAGGAGGTTTGGATAGCGATCGAGGAGATGCAGACCATTGTCCGGTGCAAAATCGACATAGGCCTCATCCAAGACAATCAGACGGTCTGATTGTGATACCAGGCGTTCAACATCGGCCACAGGAACAAACGTTCCGGTCGGATTGTTTGGGTTGGCCAGCAGAATGAACTTGGCATCTTTTGCCGGTCCCAAAAGCAAGTCTTCGACGGGCAAGGAATGATCTGCGCACCATCCGATTTCGAGAAATTGAGCACCCTGCAAACGGGCAAGTTTGCGGTTGAACGAAAACCCCGGCGACATCATCGCCATTCTGTCTCCTGGAACCAGGAAAGCTCTGTAGATAAGCCCGAGCAGTTCAGACGATCCGTTTCCGGCGATCACCTGATCCTTCGAGACGCCGTAGGCTTCCGACGCTGCTTGCCTTAAGCTGACGTTGTCGTCTTCTGGATATAGATATTGCCGTTCAAGAGCCGCCATCGCACTTTGCATTATGGCTTTCGGCAACGGAAACGGGTTCTCGTTCGTGTTTAGCTTGACGCAACAAGGATCCGGCGACGGTTTGTCGGACAGCAGAACATCTAACTGTCCCGCTACCTGCGAAAGGGAAGAAAGCACAGTTTGCAGTTTTGCATCAGACATCAATTTTTCTCCGTTTCAGTCTCAGTGCGTCCGGCACGAGCTGGTGATCAAGACAGGGCCTGGACCACCGACGATAGCGCTGCCGTGAGACCCGGGTGCACGGTGGGGCGACGACCGCGGGGGCAGCGCGGTCTGTGCGATCGGATCGGAATTGCAGGAGCCCCGCATCACTCCTCAAGGGCGCCAAGGCACGAATACTTGATTGTCCCAGCTACTCGGCTCGGTGATTTGTTCAAAGACGTTTGATCTCGATGCCGTATTTCCTCAACACGTACCCGATCTGGCGCGGCGTCAGTCCGAGCAGGCGTGCCGCCTTTGCCTGGACCCAGCCACATCTCTCCATCGCCTGGATGACACGTTCGGCATCGGCCATTCTCGCAGAGTGGACTACCCCGACTGGGTCCAGCGGCGGCTGCCCTTCGGTCACTGACGGCGGTGGGACGGCGGCAGAACTAACCCCAGCAGCCGGCGGTATGGCCCGAACCACTGGTAGCGGCCCGATCGGCGAAGGTTGCAGCGCGACTTTGCCAACTCTGCAATTATGCAGCGCCTCGGCGAAGCATTTGCCCTGGCAGCATGCAAAGTCGTCTTTCCCGATTGATGGCCCCGCCGCCAGAACCGCGGCACGATACACGCAGTTTTCCAGTTCGCGAATGTTGCCGGGAAAGTCACAGTTTATCAGTACTTCGATCGCGCTCGGATCGAAGGTCAACATAAGGCCATTCTCATCGTTGAAATTCTTGAGAAACTCAGCTGCAAGTAGCGGAATATCGCTGCGCCTTTCGCGAAGCGGCGGCACCAGCAAGGGAACAACACTGATGCGGTAGTAGAGGTCGGCACGGAACTCGTTTCTGGCAACTGCCTCTTCCAGGTTCTTGTTCGTGGCGGCAATGATGCGGACGTCGACTTTAATGGTCTGGTTGCCCCCGACCCGCTCAAACTCCTGCTCCTGCAGCACGCGCAAGAGCTTTGCCTGGAACGAGGCCGAAATCTCGCCAATCTCGTCTAGGAACAATGTCCCCTTGTCGGCGAGCTCAAAGCGCCCCTTGCGCGAGTTGAACGCACTTGTGAATGCACCCTTCTCATGGCCGAACAATTCGGATTCCAGCACAGTCTCGGGTAGCGCCGCGCAATTGAGCTTGATGAAGGGCCGCTTGGCGCGCGGGGACAACTCGTGGATAGCCTTGGCGACCAGCTCCTTACCGGTACCGGATTCGCCTCGCAACAGAACCGCAATCTTGGCCTTGGCTACGAGCGCGACCTTCTCAAGCAGACCTCGCAACGCCAAACTGTCGCCAATCATCCCCTCCACGTGAGTGTTACGCTGCGGGGCCAGGCGCTTCTGCTTTGGCAGGGAGTCCTGCTTTGCCATCGGTTGCTCGCGGTCGCCCTCGAAAGAGCGATGCGACTTCACTGCCTGCCCTACCAGGTTGGCGACTAGCGGGAGCAGACAGAGGCTGTAATCGAGCCAAACTCTTGAGCCATGGCGCAGTACGTGGTCGATAGTCAGCGTGCCCACGACATTTGCATCGACGCTAATGGGAACGCCGATGAAGGACACTGGTATGTCGTCGGAAGCCCCGAGCACGTCCATGTCGGCGGCGGTGAAAGCCGGATGAACCGCGATGTTCTCGGTGGCCAGGGGCTTGTCCGTCGCCAAAACCTGGTCGATTGCATTCCGCGGAAGGTACGTCCGGCAGCGCTCACTGCAGCTCTCGGTCCGGCCGGCGCCTGCGATGATTTCCAGTTCGCCATCACCGTCGAAAAGAGAGATGATGCCGTGCCTCATCTGCAGAAACGATCGCAGCAGGTCTACAACCTTGGCCAGCCTGACCTCGAGCCCGGAGGGGGCGGTGAGCGCTTTCGAAATTTCGTAGATGCCGGCAAGCGCGCTCGCGCGCGACGGCAGAATGGCGGGTTCCAAGTCATCCCTTTTGGTGTCGTGGAGTGATGTGCAGCTTGACGAAGTCTGCTCAGCACTTTCTTCAGATTGGCGACCATTGTCCTGATCTAACATGTCATCCTCGATCTTGGGGCGCGACAGCAACGCCGCGCCATCTGGATCTGCGATGTCCCCCGGCGTAGACGCATCGTCAGATGGCATCAGGGCCCGAGCCAACGATGGCCGGCACCAACAAGAATTTCTTCGCCCCGCGAGCCGCAGCATGATTGGCGCACTTGCTTGCGGGTGGGAGCCGCTTACCGGAACGCTTGAGACGTTGATGCAGGTAGTCGTGAGGTGTCGGCGGCAGGACGCCAGAGTTCCGCAGGCGACATACTGCCTTGCATAAGATCAAGTGTGGGTCACGGTTTTGGGCGTCGGTCAGGCCCTGACGAGGGGCAAGCCCGAAAGACGCCGGAGGCAAGGCTTGATGCATGGCTCGGCTATTCCTTACTGAACTGGGGCGCGGTTCAGGCTTCCGGTGCGCAACCACACGTTGCCTACAGAGCGGGAATGAGGATGGCTAGTCAACCGAGCTTTCCTCGCATTTCTGAAAGGAAAGCACGAGGACATGATAGAATTCCATCAACTTAGATTTGCCGACGGATGGACATCGAACGGCAGAGTAACCGCGGCGTGTTCACGGAGGACCGGCGCGGTGAGCGTACGAGGTCGACGCCCCCGGGATGCTGTCGGCATTAGGGCGGCTGCGTCGACACTACGGCCCGAAGTGTCGTCGAGCGGCTAAAGTGTTCGCGCTATGAAGCATCTTCTGAGTCGCACCGATGCGCACCAAGTCCCGTGAATCATTCCGTCTTATCGACGACCCGTCGAGAAGCCACGGCTGCAGCGGGAGCGCGGTAAGAGCCCGCTCGTGTAGGGAATCCTCCACTTCCGTGCCCGGCCGGGTCGCAAATGCGACAAAGAAGCGAGCGGGCACAGCGGATCGCAGAGTTACCGACTGGTGGCTGTCAGGCTAAAGCAATGGGTGCAAAGCTGGCGTTAGTGCGGGATTTCGCCCGAGATGACGGCAACAGTGCGGAAGCTCGCACAACCCGCCCTTACTGAGGCTGCCTCACCGAGCGGAGGAATACCTTATTGGGCGCGGGCCTCCACTTGGCACAACACTTGCTGTCGACATGCCAGCAGCGCGTGACCGGAGCGCCGCGATGGGAGAAGCGCGGGAAGGGAGGAGGCCCCACCCCGATCCGGTCAGGGAGAGAAAAGCTGTTGGCTCCACCAATCCGAAGCGCGGGTCCCGTGCCCCGCAAGGCCTTCTACGCCCAGCTCTACATTCAGGTGCTTACCGCCATCGCCCTCGGTGTCGCAGTTGGCTATTTCTACCCGGAGGTCGGCGAGAGCCTGAAGCCGCTCGGCGATGCTTTCATCAAGCTTGTCAAGATGATTATCGCGCCGGTGATCTTCCTAACCGTGACGACCGGCATTGCCGGCATGAATGACCTCAAGAAGGTCGGCCGGGTCGCCGGCAAGGCAATGATCTATTTCCTCACCTTCTCGAGCCTCGCATTGATTGTCGGTCTCATTGTCGCAAATGTCGTTCAGCCGGGTGCCGGCCTGAACATCGATCCGGCGTCGCTCGATGCCCAGGCCGTGAAGGGCTATGCCGCCAAGGTCCACGAGCAGTCGGTGACCGGCTTCCTGATGAACATTATTCCCTCGACGATCGTTAGTGCCTTCGCCGAAGGCGACATCATGCAGGTCCTGTTCTTCTCGGTGCTGTTCGGCATCGCCCTGGCGATGGTTGGCGACACGGGCAAGCCTGTGCTTTCTTTGCTTCAGGCGCTCCTCGCGCCGGTGTTCAAGCTGGTCGGCATTCTGATGAGGGCCGCGCCCGTCGGCGCTTTCGGCGCCATGGCCTTTACCATCGGCAAATATGGCATCGGTTCGGTGGCCAACCTCGCCATGCTGGTCGCCACGTTCTATTTCACCGCCTTCCTCTTCGTATTCGGGATTCTAGGCGTGGTCTGCCGATACAACGGCTTCTCGATCTTTTCTCTCGTGCGCTACATCAAGGAAGAGCTGCTGCTGGTCCTAGCAACGTCCTCCTCGGAGGCCGCGCTGCCTTCGCTCATCGCGAAGATGGAGAACGCCGGCGCGAAGCGTTCCGTCGTGGGTCTCGTCATCCCGACTGGATATTCCTTCAATCTGGACGGCACCAATATCTACATGACGCTCGCCGCCCTCTTCATCGCCCAGGCAACGAACACGCACTTGTCGATTCCCGATCAGATTTTCCTATTGCTTGTCGCGATGCTTTCCTCGAAAGGTGCCGCAGGTATAACAGGGGCCGGCTTTATCACCTTGGCTGCTACGCTCTCCGTAATACCAAGCGTTCCCGTTGCTGGGATGGCCCTCATCCTTGGCGTGGACCGCTTCATGTCCGAATGCCGAGCGCTGACGAACGTAATCGGCAATGCGGTGGCCTCGCTGGTTGTCGCCCGCTGGGAAGGCGAACTGGATGAAACGCGCATGAAAGCTGCCTTCTACGGGAGCTTGCCGAGAGATTAAACCGACCACGCGCCCCAGCAAGATTGCTGCAGCGCGACCAGCCAAGTCGCCGGCTCATCAGCCACCAAACAATCGGCTCGCCGGGTCTAAACAGCGGTTCGCGGGCCACAGATCAGAAGCATCAAATGCGGTGAGGACAAGAAACATGGACGCCCTATGGAAACGGACCGCAGACCGAGACGCGCCCGGGTGCGCCTGGAGCGCTGATCAATGTATAGGCCGTCGATCGGGGAGGATGCCGAAATCACTTTGCCGCCCCAATCCGTCGCCGGCATGCACCGGATGACGGAGCGCCAGCCGATCAAAATCGGAGCGACGGCAAAGCGCCCTACAATTGCCGATCTCGCCCGCGAAGCGGGGGTGAGCGTGGCAACGGTCGATCGGGTGCTGAACGCTCGCCTTCCGGTGCGGGAGGAGACCGCGCGTCGCGTCCACCACGCGGCCCACGCGATCGGCTATCATGCTGCGGGACTTATCAAACAGCGCATGGGAAAGGACCTGCCCCGCTACCGGCTGGGCTTCATCTTGAGGAAACCGGCCCAGCATTTTTACCAGGAGTTCGCGCGCGAGGTCGAGGCGTCGGTCAGTTCGGCCCACTGCTTCCACGGCATTCCGCTCATCGAATTCGCGCCGTCACATTTGCCTGGGGATCTGACGGCACTGCTTAAGTATCTTGGTAGCCGATGCCACGCAATCGCCATGGTGGCGCCAGACCACCCGAAGATCACGGCAACAGTCGAGGAGCTCAAGGCGAAAGGCATCCCCGTCTTTTCGCTACTTTCTGACTTCGCCGCCGGCGTGCGCGAGGGCTACATAGGTCTCAACAACCGCAGCGTCGGTCGGACGGCAGCTTGGATGTTCTCCAAGGTCGCTAAACGGTCTGGCAAGGTGGCCGTGTTTGTCGGCAGCCACCGTTTCCAGGGTCATGAGCTGCGGGAAAGCGGGTTCCGTTCCTATTTCCGTGAGAACGAGCCAGCATTCGAGGTGCTGGATACGCTCGTCAATCTTGAGAAGCGACAGATCACTTACGAGGCGCTGCTGGATCTTATGCAGCGGGAACCTGAGCTCGTCGGCTTCTACATGGCCGGCGGTGGCATGGAGGGAGCTATCTCCGCGCTCCGGGAAGAGGGCAAAGGCCAGGATCTCGTTGCGATCGTGAATGAAATCACGCCGGAGTCGCGGGAGGCCCTCGCGGACGACATCATCACGATGGCGGTGGCGACGCCACTGCGCCGACTTTGCCAGGAGCTGATGTTGCTGATGGATCGCGCCATCAAGACCGGCACCGCGGAGACGCCGGGGCAGACATTTCTCCCGTTTGACATCTATCTGCCGGAAAACATCTGAAATGATGTGATCTATCGCCATGGCCGACATTCCTTTCATGAATGCCTCGCAGTCCACTCCACTCGGGACGGTGTGCGCATTTCAAATGAAGTGTTCGCTCTGCTCATTCAGATCGAGAGCGAAGCCGTGCTGGGGGGATCTCCTCAATTCAATCACGTTAGATGAAGCTAAGCGTGAAGCTCTTACAAAGGAGCTTCGTCAGTTGTGGGAGCAGCGCTGCATTCGGCTGCATCCCTCACAAGCTGCTCGCGTCCGTCAAGGCGCCGATCGTTTGCTGGACGAAGCATAACGGGCCCACCAAAATGGCTCTTTCGCTTCATGCGGTGTTCCGAACAGGAGCGGTGTGTTGCCCAGAGTCGGCCCGCTCACTAATGGTCAGGCGACGCCGAGGCCGATCGGGGGCAGTTTTGGCGCCGTTTTGCAGCAATGCTTGCTGATGGCTCAGCGAAGCCCCCCGTGATCGCCGGGCTGCCGGAGAGGCAACCAGGCGTGCGCCCTTCAGCATTCCCAAACCTGATCGTCGTCGGCCTTGAGAACGCGCCATCGATCGAACGCGAAAAGCGGGTTGGCCGGCCTTCAGGAGGAGGCGAACACAAGTGAAGCGGCTTGAAGCTCGGCGTGAAAGGGGAAACAACTTTTCCGGACATATCGTGAGCGCGGCAAACTCGCTCCCAAGAAGTATAGCGGCCCGGTAAAGGCTCGGGGAATTCATGCACTCCGCGGGCCACGAAAACGTCCTGCCCAGGGCAAGCCTATATTGGCTTTGCCGATTGCGCACGACGCCGCTGCGTGGCTCCGCCAAATCCACTCGGTCAGTACCGGGACGACGTTCCGACCAGGCGGCCGCCGCGGTACTCGTGGAAAAAGGGTCGCCCCAGCGACGACTGCGACGACGAGTAGCTTCGGTCAGGCTCCGTTCTTGTCGAAGGAGCCTGTCATGCTCTGCCGCTGCCGGACGACGCTCGATGCGAGTTCGACTCGGCTCGTGCCCTCCACTCTCCCAGCGCGCCAATTCTGCGCAGCTGTCCGTTCTTCTGCGCCAACCGATGTCGATTCATGTTTTTAATCAGCGGGCTAGCGTCGGTAGCACCGGCCTTCGGAGGGTATGCCGTCCTGCACTGCCAGCGCAGATTGGATCGCAGCTCTTGAGCAGCTCCTTTCAGTTCGGATGCCAGCCGTCGCTCTACCATCGAAAACACGGGAGATAGCTTTTGCATGCTGCAGGAATCCACCACCTCCTCGGTCCCGAGATGGCATTGCTACTTGCTCTTAGGTGCTCATAGGAACCGGTCTGTTCCGGGGTGTGCGTCGCCAGCGGGGCTTGCTCGGGCGGTCGGATGCATATAGCTCGGCTACAGAAGAAGCGGCCAGACCTTCATTCGCCGTCTGCCGCGACTTCCTGCATAATTCGTGTTCACAAGGAACGACCTATGAGGCGGCAGCCCCGAGCATTCACGGTGGAGATCAGACAGAAGCGCAGTTCTCAAAAACGGAGTCGTTCGATCTGGAGCGATGTCGATCTTACCGCAGCAATGGCCGAGACAACAAGGGAACTCGAGGAGATGGAGTTGCCAAATGGTCGCCCTGTTGACTCAAGTGTTGTAGCGCTTGATGCTGAACGCTTGCACAAACCGCGAGCGGAGTATCTCATGGCAAATCCCCTGGACGCAGAACCAGAAATAACTGCAACGCAACCGGCAGCGAAGGTAGAGGGGCCTCAAAAGAAGAAAGCCAAACGGTCGCCGAGAGCGAAGGCCGAGCCTAGGCCGCCTGCTCGGAAAGCGCCCAATGCGGCGTCTCAGGCGGAGGAAGCACCAGCAGCGACCGTGCGGGCCGGACGTAAGATCTACTCTGAAAAGGAGCGCGCCCAGATGCTCGCCCTGATACAGAAGTCCATCAGTGGCGGCGCCACCCTCAAGAGCGCCGTAAAGCAGGCCGGCATTTCGGAACAGACCTACTATCAATGGAAGAAAGCTGCGTTGCCCGCATCGGTTGGTGACGATCTGAAGGACCTCGTCGCGCTTGAGGAAGAAAACAAACGACTGAAGAGCCTGCTCGCGGAACGCCTGCGCAAGGAGAACGCGGAACTGAAGAGGAAGCTGGGGTTTTAATAACGCTGAATCGCAGATCGGAGCGCCAGAATTCTTGTCCGACGCGCTATCGAGAGCTCATAGCTACGGGTCTGGTATCGGCAGTTCTGGCCGGAGGAAGCGGTCGTCGGTGATCCCGGAGAGGCCGCCGAGGTGAAGCAGCAGCTGCGCGACCGCGGTCCTAGAAAAAGATCACCTCAGGACCACCTGCGGTTGGCTCGCGCACTCGCCCTGTCCGCCACCAGTTGCTCTTCGTCCGAAAATTCCGATAGCCCGCCGCCCTCAGCATCAGATCCAACCATCGCCTTGCGGGCCCATCGAACTGCGCGGCCGCCCAAGGCAGTCCAATGGCCAGTCTTGACAATGGTGATCCGGCAAGCATCCGCATGAGCGGGATACAGGAGCGATCTCGAAATGACTTCTCCGCTCAATTTGCCTACGCGCCTTAGACCGGCACTCGCGCCAGTAGCCCGTGTCGGATGAGATCGATGCTGGCGGCAAATGCGCCTGCAGTGTCATTCAATGCGTGGACTTCCTCGACGAGCTCAAGAGAAAAGGGACCCGTATAGCCGCCATCAAGTAGCGCCCGGATCTGGCTGCAATTGTCGGAACCTCCCAGGAGGCGATCCGGGTGAACCCACAAGGTTGGATCGTTTATGCCTGAAATGTGCACGAGACCGGTCAGATCGCAGAAGAAGGACGTCTCGCCGGCGAGTGTGTGGTGGAATGTATCGTGCACAAGCCGGAAGACGGACTGGCCATCAACCCAGGCAATAGCGTTAGCCGCTTCGTTCTTCGACCGAAGCGAGGAGGTCTGGAAGCCAAGCGGTTCGATGAGCCCAATCAGACCCCGCGACTGAAGTATCGGCTTGAGCGCCTTCAAGGCGACGCGGAGATTGCCATTGCGCTCGCCATTGGCGGACCACGAACCGTCGTTCACCGGCACCAGCATGAGCGCCTGGGCGCCACAGGCGGCCGCATAATCGGCGAGCTTGCTGGCCTCGGCCTTGCGGGCGGGAGTCCATTCGTTGAACCGCTGTAGAGCGTTGACTGAGATGATGGTGACGCCCGCTTCGGCAGCGGCAGACCGAACATCCGCCGGCGGCTTGCCGCGCACAACAGCCTTACTGCAGGGATTATTCCGGATTTGCACGTCGGTCAGATCGAGATCGCGGGCGAGCGCGAAGAACGTCCTGACGTCAAGCCCGGGCGTCGCCATGTAGTCGAGTGCAAACCGAAGTGGCGCCTGGCGCACGGAGTGGCTTTCCTTCATGAAGGCGGCCGCCATTCTCGGCTGACTGGCTTCTGCCGTTTGTTGATTTACGAGGCCGAAATGATCGGCATAGGGAGGCGAGTCAATCAAACTGACCCGCTCTTCATTCACACGATTGTGCTTCATTGTGAGCCGACTTTCACGCAACGCATACTACCGCGCCTCTTGAGAACATTGATCTGCTAGGCGAAATGACCGAAGATCGATCGAGGCTATCCAGCTGCTTCCGCAGAGTAGGCGCCAACCCGGAAAGATGCTGAACCGATCCGGAGCCAAACTGATGTGGCAAGCTGC
Source organism: Mesorhizobium sp. WSM4849 (assembly GCF_055811385.1). Classification (NCBI taxonomy): domain Bacteria; kingdom Pseudomonadati; phylum Pseudomonadota; class Alphaproteobacteria; order Hyphomicrobiales; family Phyllobacteriaceae; genus Mesorhizobium; species Mesorhizobium sp. WSM4849. Next base: position 29,706 of record NZ_JBVVPW010000016.1, on the reverse strand, counting down.
GAAATCGATATCATCATCTCGGAAGGCCGGAGGGGTGTACATCGGGGAACTTCGTGTGTGCGTTGCAGGTCAGATACTTGCAATCTGGCCCTCTGGAAACAGCCAGTTCGTTGCAATTGAAGCCGTCCAGTTGGTGAAGTGGCATGGCGGGGGATCATCGGGCTAACAATTTGGGCTCCAACAATGAGGCCCTCCGGCTTCTGCGCCCCCGACATCTCTTGGCTTCGCCCAACCGTCCGTGGCTCCGCCGTAGCCAGCGTGGCCCTACCGATCGAGTTGCCGGCGATAAAGATAGAATCAGGGGCAACCTTGCTGGCGGCCCTGATGGGGTGCTGTTGAAGACACCTACCCGGAGATGGCGCATCTCGTGCGGCTCGTTCAAGGGAAGGAGGAGCGGCCAGTGCATTATGGCCCACGGTCACAACGAGCGCATGCTGCTGCCGATCGAGCGTGGCACGGCGCACGGTGCCGTGATGCCATGCTGTCGGCCGGCCGGCTTAGCCAACTGCGCTACTGATGGAAGGTCGGGCGGCAGCAGGGGTTCGCCGCGGTGGCTGGCTGTTCCCGGGGCAGCACGCGATTACCCGACGCTGCAGATCCACCGGATTGTCGCCGAGAATGCAAAAGCGCCAACACCGTCAAGGGGCCCGGCCGGCACACGCTGCGTCACAGCTTCGCCACGCCTGGAGGGCCGGCGTCGATGTCGGAGTTACCCGGGTCCTGCTGGGGGACGCAAGCTCGACACACGGCCCTCTAAGTAAGCTCGACCCGCAGATATGCTGCAGGCCAGTCAGCTCGAGAACTTAGCCTTTTCAAGGAGGCGGAGAGCTCGCCCGACGGGTGAGCGTGCGGCGACTCGATCGAGATCGCCGATATGCTCCGTGCTGCCCGGCCTGCCTATCAGGTCGCGTATGCAGGCCAGCTCAGCCTCGGCAGCTCAAGGTCATTTCGGCGATCGAGCACTGCCGCACGGCAGGCGTACGCGGCCAACGGCGGATCGGGCACAACTGCCTTGGTCGTCACACACGTCGATGAGGTAGGCGGAAATAAATCGTCATCCGCATCCCCCCTCGGCGGAGAGCCACGAGTCTGCCCATGCATGGCAGATGTCTCGCAACCGCTTCGATCCGAATTAATCCGGCTTTCGCGACGAGATGTTATGCTGGCTCGGAGTGCCAGGACTGAAGCTCGCCCCGGAGCGTCTGACGTCGAGATTGATCAAAGCAGCAACCCGAAAAGGTGCGCAATCTTTGGACCGTGGCTATCCTGGGTCGATTCGAATTATGAATGCGGTGCACCTTCCGCTGGCCTGCTGAGTACGAAATGGCCAGAGGCGTTACCTCCTATCGACCTTCGCACCCCCAGGAGACCCAGCTCGCAAAGGAACGCAGACTGCTTGCGAGTGAACCGATTATCATCGGGGCGGGCACGTTCCTCAACCGACCCGCCTGTCGAGACTAGCGACCGAGGCTTTAGCGGTGGTGATTTCCTGCTTGTAGACCTTACACCCTGGTGCCAGCTCTCTCAGACCGCTCACGAGCATCTTAGCCGCCTGCTCGAGCGCCTCTTCCGGCATCGCTGCCAAGCTTTCCAAAATAAACCACATGCGGCCGCCCACCGTCTCCAACCGGGTGCGCGTGCCCTGCCGCCAATTCCAGCGGCGACATGTAGCTCCCAGATCGTCGCGCCAGATGACCTCCCCCTTGGAAGCGCTTTCGACGACTGCTTCCCCATTCAAAACAGTGTGGAAGGACTCCGTTCCTACGGCAATCGTCAGCCGCGGTTTGCCGACATATGCATCGAAATTTTCGCCGCCAATGGGTATTGAGAAACGCAGGCTCACTGCATTGTAGAGGTCAACGACAGGATTTATTGGTGGGATGCGGCCATCCTTCTCCACCCGTTTTTTCAATGCCTGCGCCGAGCACGGCGTCCGGTTTGGTTTCGCGCCGAACCGGACGTATGCCTCCGCCCAATTGGCCAAGTGCGCTTCTCCCCAGGCGGGTCCCCCCGCTCGGGCGAAATCGCAAGCCTCTCCCAACACGTCCCGAGCCATGACGCCTTGCGCACTGTCCTCTGCATCAACAAGAATGCTGATTGCGCGAAAGTCAGGTGCGATCTCTGCTATTTCTTCGTCGATCAGCGGAAAATCCAACAACGCTTCCTCCTTTAAGCCGGCCGCGACGGCGCCTTGCTTCCACCGGATTTGAGAGTCTCCTCAAGAATTCCTTTCCCCAGGTCCCAAGGTCAGAGTCCTGCCCGAGACCCGGACTGGCCGACAGAGCCAGGTCCTGGCAAGTCTTGCTGATTCAGTCTGCGATCAATGCCGGCGCGACTCTGGGGTCACGAGGCAGGCCCGCTCGCTGTCAGGGCGGGTATTGAGCATCTTGCCGAATCTTCGGCAAAGCTTCTTACCCGTTGGATAGCTCCAGTAAGGAGCCGAACGCCATTCTCGATCTGCCGAATCGTCAGGGCGGAATAGCCCATCACCAGTCCAATCCGGTCAGCGCGGCCTTCATCTCGGATGTACAGCGATGAGATCGGATGGATGCCAACCCCAATCCGCCGCGCCTCTTCAACCAGGACGTCCTCCAGCGACCGAGAAAGATCCTTGAACCAGACGACGACATGCAGCCCTGCATCGGCCCCCTCGATGGCAATGCTGTCTGCGAACGCGCGTCGCAGGACGGCAAGCAGTGCCTCTCGCCGTTCGCCGTTAAGACGGCGGACGCGGCGCACATGGCTTTCATAACCACCGCTCTCGATGAGTGAGGCCAAGGCCTCCTGTTCCGCAACCGGAGAATGCCTGTCGAGAAGCTGCTTGGCCATCGCAAAGACGTCTTGCAACTCGGCCGGAACCACTAGGTAGCCGATGCGCAGCATCGGCGACAGTGTCTTGGAGATCGTGCCAACATAGATTACGGAACTGCGGTCTTCCAGCTTATGCAGCGGGGGCACCGGTCGAATGTCGTACCGGTACTCGCCATCGTAATCGTCCTCGATAATATAGGCGTCATTGCGCCGAGCCCATTCGAGGAGCTGATACCGCCGCGAAATCGACAAGACGCCGCCGAGCGGGAACTGGTGCGACGGGGTGACATAGGCCAGCCGCGCTGGGACCTCCTGCAGCAGCTCGGTCTTCATGCCCTCGCTATCGACGGCGACAGCGACGGGCGTGGCTCCTGTGCTGGCAAAGACTTGGCGCGCCATTCTATAGCAGGGATCCTCGATCACGAAGCTGTCAGAAGGATCGAGCAGCAGGCGCGCGCACATGTCGAGGCACTGCTGTGATCCGCTGACGACGAGGATCTGCTCGACCTGGCAGCTAAGCGCTCGGGCACGCCACAAATATCCCTGCAGCGCCTGGCGCAAGCGATGCGAGCCGCGTGGATCGTGATAGGCCAGCCTTCCGGGGCTTTGTGACATCGCCGCGTTCATCGCACGCTTCCACGTCAGCGCCGGGAAATCAGATGGGGCGAGGTCGCCATAACGGAAATCGACCTTGAGGCGGTTGGGGAGGTAATCGCGCCGTGGCGGACTGGCGCGCAGTCGCTCGCCGTAACAGGAAAGGTGGATCGGGCCAGTCCGTTTCGGCACCGCGCTGGTCTCTTTACTCCGGACTAGCGAAGATGCAACGCGAGGTCTTGCGCCTTGAATGACCTCGATGAAACCTTCGGCGACCAGCTGATCATACGCCACGGTGACCGTGGTTCGCGACACACCGAGTTCATTTGCGAGGCCACGTGACGACGGCAGCTGGCTGCCCGTTTCATAGATCCCACCCAGGATCTGCTCGCGAAGAGCTTCGCAGATCTGGCGCGCGCCGAGACCTTGCGAGCGAGCTGTCGACGCGGCAGGAGAAGGCTGGACCATTTCTTTCATCGCCAACTGGACGTTCCATCTGAGTTAGTGTGACGGCATTGTCCCCGAAATCAAGAGGGCTAAAGCCGATGGCCAGCGCCGAAGATCAGCTTGAAGCCGAGGCAACGTCAACGCCGTCCCGGAACGACGTCGGTCTCGCATTCGCCACCCGGGCCATCCATCATGGCTACGATCCGGCCGGCTTTTCGTTCAGACGCCGGTGTTTCTTACATCGACCTACGGATTTGAAAGCGTGGCAGCAAACGAAGCCGTCGCCGCGCTTGGCGGAAGGCTCTACGCACGCGAATACAACCCGACCACCGAGATCCTCGAAAGGCGGCTCGCCAATCTCGAAGGAGCCGAAGCTGGGCTGGTACTCGCTTCGGGGATCGCCGCCTTCGGCACGCTGATCCTTTCGCTGCTGTCTCAAGGTGACGAACTCATTGTCCACAAGACACTCTATTCGAATACGCTCGCCATGGTCGAACAGGGTCTGCCGCAGTTTGGCATCAAGGTCGTTGCCGTCGACCTGTCGAATCCGAGCAATCTCAATGGCGCCATCACTGACAGGACCCGGCTCGTGTTCTTCGAGACGCCAATCAACCCGCTGATCCGTATCCTCGACATCGCTGCCATTGCCGAACACGCCCATTCTCGCGGCGTGAAGGTCGCCGTCGACAGCACCTTTGCCTCGCCCGCCCTCCAGCGTCCGCTGGAACTCGGAGCCGACATCGTGATCCATTCGCTGACCAAGTACATCAATGGCCATGGCGATGCTCTGGGCGGTGTGATACTGGGCGATGCGAAAACACTGCACCTGCTGCGCGAAACTGGCCTGCGCTATCTCACCGGGGCAGCGCTCTCGCCCATGTCGGCGTTCCTGATTTTGCGCGGGCTGAAGACACTCACGTTGCGTATGGAGCGTCACAGTGTCTCTGGGCTTGCGGTCGCTCAGGCGCTCGAGGCGCACCCGGCTGTGGCTTGGGTTAGCTATCCATTTCTCGGCTCTCATCCCGACCATGAGATCGCGCGCAGGCAGATGTCGCAAGGCTCGGGCATGTTGGCTCTCGGCCTCCAAACGGGGTTCGAGGGCGCGCGCCGTATGATGGACCGGCTCAAGCTGATCATCAGGGCGGTCAGTCTCGGCGACGCTGACAGTCTCATCTATCATCCGGCAAGCCTGACCCGCTCGCGCAAGTCAATCCGCGAGGACGCGCATTTGCCTGACGGAGTCGGCGACGACCTCATGCGTCTGTCGGTAGGGCTCGAAGACGCCGCCGATTTGATCGCGGATCTAGAGCAGGCGCTGGACGGGGTCTGACGCCCAACGCTTCACCCAATGTAACAACGGGAGCTTCAGCATGGCTTTCCTGAGCGGCCTTTCGGCCTTCCCAATAACGCCAAGCGACAGTGACGGCGGCGTCGATGTCCTGGCGCTTCGAAAGCTAATAGCGCGGCTTTGCGCAGCAAAGGTGGATTCCATCGGCCTGCTCGGTAGCACCGGCACCTACATGTATCTGTCGCGCGCGGAACGCCGCCGGGCGATTTGCGAGGCGCTGGACGAGACGCGTGGACGAGTCCCGCTCGTGGTGGGCGTGGGCGCTTTGCGCACCGATGAAGCGGTACACTATGCAAGCGATGCGAAGGCCCTTGGCGCAGCCGCGGGGTTGCTCGCGGCTGTTTCTTACACCCCGCTTACTGACGACGAAGTTTTCGAGCATTTTTCGACAGTGGCGCGCGAAAGCGGCCTGCCGATCGTGATCTACGACAATCCTGCAAACACGCATTTTCGCTTCACGCCAGCGCTCATCGAGCGTCTGGGACGGCTGCCTGAGATCCTCGCTATTAAAAACTCAGCCGACCGGGGCGATGCTATCAAAGGCCAACTTGCGCACCAGAAAAAAATCGTGCCGAAAGGATTCTCGATGGGCTACAGCGGCGACTGGAACGCCACCGAGGCCCTGATCGCCGGCGCCGATACATGGTACAGCGTCCTCGGTGGCATCTTGCCCGACCCCTGCCTGAGGATGGTCAGAGCCGCTCAGCACGGCGACCACACAGAAGCACACCGGATCGACGCCACCCTGGCCCCGGTGTGGGAGCTTTTTAAGACGTTCTCGAGCCTTCGCGTCGTCTACGCAATCGCCGAGCTCCTCGAAATCTGTTCCGCCGAGCCCCCACGGCCAATCAAGCCGCTTTCCGCTGCGGCGAAGGGCCAGCTCGCCGGCGTCCTGGACCGTCTAGGATCAGGTGTCGGATCGTAAGCCGCGCGACTTCATATTGCCGAGGGAAAAATTTACGTACCGACCCTTTCGATGACTAGCCGAGATGTTCTCCACAATCTGATCGGGAACAATGCGCGCGACGTCCTGATCACCGATGGATCGACAGGTCTCGACGCCAATCACGTCCTCGTCAACGTGTTCGATTGGCAGAACGTCTTATCGGCGAGGGAGGTAGGCGTTCCGGGGCCGCCAACGCCTACATTTCTCCGGAAGAGTGTGCAGGCCAGACGACTTCCACTCGAAGCATCAAAGCCTTGAGCTAACAGCATTCAACGCTGCGCAGGATCTTTGCTTCAAGCGCGGCTGCCACAAAAGCCCTTCGAGCAGCTGGTAGATGGGCCTCACCACGCAATACCTGCAGACAAGCGGCCCAGCTCGTCTTCTTTGCCGAGCCGACACTGCATCTGTGAGCCGAGAAACAATGCCCTTTGACCGACCCCCCGCTAGCCTCACACGCGCTTAGCCGCTCTGTTCCGCTGCCGATCTGCAGGCGGGATCCACCGGTTGTCGGAGGTTGTTCCTCCAACATGACGGCGCGATTCAAAAAGCCGAATAGGCCCTTTGGGCGCTGCCCTCGCCATCGAAAATCCTTATCGATAGAGACCTAAAGAGTAGCTTGATCAGGGAAGGCTCGCTTGTAGCGCGACCACCTTCGTGCTCAGCACGCGCGGTGCCGAGGGAGCGCGGCACCTCCCGTGGCGCGGGTGATGTGTGACCGTGCAGATCCCTGCCCAGCGCTTGCAGTGGCCAGCCCTTCTACAGTGCCGCACAGCGCTGCCTCGCAATTCTGGTGATTTTTGCGTGTCAGCCATTTTGTTCTAGAGCACGTCCTGTGATCGATGAATCGATTGTGATGTGACGGCGGCCTTGGCAGATGATTCAACATCCACTTTGGTGAGGTGGATGATGGGAAGATCACTGAGCGAGGATCTCCGGCTGCGGGTCCTGAAGGCGTCTGACGCGGGCATGTCGGCCCGGCAGGCTGCGGCGCGGTTTGGGGTCGGGATATCGAGTGCGATCCGCTGGATCGCGCGGGCGAAGATCGGCGAACTGGCGCCGCGGCCGCAAGGCCGCCGCCGCGCGTCCAGCCTCGATGCGCATGAAACCTTCATCGTCGGGCTGTTCGATGAGCGCAAGGACATCACGTTGAACGAGATGGTAGAGCGGCTGGAAGGCGAGCGGTCGGTGCGGATCAGCCGCAGCGCCTTGAGCGCATGGCTTCGCGGCCACGGGTGGACGTTCAAAAAAAATCCGCACACGCACTGGAGCAGGACCGCCCCGACATCCTGAAGCGCCGCCGCGCCTGGTTCGACGGCCAACTCGATCTCGATCCGGCGAAGCTCATCTTCATTGACGAGACCGGGCTGTCGACCAAGATGGCCCGTCTGCGGGGACGTGCGCCATGCGGTGAGCGCTGCCGGGCCGGCGTGCCGCACGGCCATTGGAAGACGACCACCTTCACCGGCGCGCTGAGGTTGACGGGTATGACCGCACCATTCGTCTACGACGGTGCCATGAACGGCAGTGTGTTCCTTGCCTATGTCGATCAGGTCCTGGTCCCGACCCTGGCGCCGGGCGACGTCGTCGTGATGGACAACCTGCCGGCGCACAAGGCGGCAGGCGTGCGAGAGGCAATCGAACAGGTCGGCGCCAAGCTCTTGTTCCTGCCGCCATGCTCGCCCGACTTCAATCCGATCGAAAACGCCTTCTCAAAACTCAAGGCTCTCATGCGCGCCAAAGCCGAGAGAACCATCAACGCCCTGTGGGACGCCGTCGGTTCGATCCTCGACCAGTTCACACCAGCCGAATGCGCAAACTACTTCAAGGCCGCAGGATATGACCCAGATTAAACAGGATGTGCTCTAGATCGCGCGGCAGACCTTATCATTCATCGCGCGGATGCATCACATCCAAACAATCTAATTTACCGGTTTCTTATGATCCTGCATAGCGCGACATCAAAACCCACGACCATGTTTTCCAGCCGTTTTCTGCGGTTGCTCTAGGTCACCTCGACAAGGATCTGCTATGCGCATTTGCGGTATCAAGCTGACGCACGACGGGGGAATTGCTGTCGTGGAAGACGGCAGATTAGTCTTTTGCATTGAGCAGGAGAAGCTCGACAATAACCCACGATACCAACATATCGAGCGGCTTGAGACGGTCGTCGCCGTTTTGGCGGAAAACGGGCTTGCTCCGCGCGATATCGACCGGTTCGTTATTGACGGATGGGACGGTGAAATCCAGTCAGAATTCCAGGTTCTGAGTAATGGCTCCCCTATCACTCTCAACGGCGCGCCATATGTGGAGCGGGACGCCGAAAATCCCCTGACAGCCTATCAAGGTTCCGGTCTCATGCTCGACAGTGGGGTATGTTCTTATGAAAGCTACCCGCATGTTGTTGGGCACGTGGCTTCCGCATACTGCACCAGCTCATTCGCCAAAGCTGAGGAACCGGCATTTTGTCTGGTATGGGACGGCTGCATCTTTCCGCGGCTTTACTACGTCGAGCCAAGTGGAGTCCGATTTGTTGGGTGCCTGTTTCCGATGATAGGCCATGCCTATGCGGCCGCGGGCCAACATTTCGGTCCTTACAGGCAAGAACTGCGGACTGGCTGGAATCTCGGTATCGCCGGCAAGTTGATGGCCTATATTGCGCTCGGAGTGGTCCATGAACACATCGTGAATGTGTTTCAGGAGCTTTACGACGACCATTTTGCCTGGGATACGGACCTTGCTTTTGGCTACGGGAACAACAGCCACAGCGAAGACGCGTTACTCACGGCTGTGCACGACTTCTTCGATGCAAGCGCGTCGCGGTTAATCCCCGAAACGCCCGAGGACATACTTGCTTCCTTCCATGCCTTCGTGGAGCGTCTTCTCGTCCAGGGGATGACAAGGGCGCTGCGTGGGTACTCAGTCCCCAAAACCCGAAACCTGTGCATAGCCGGCGGATGCGGGCTGAACATCAAATGGAACAGCGCTCTTCGGGCGAGCGGTTTGTTCGACGCAGTCTGGGTGCCTCCGTTTCCAAACGACAGCGGATCGGCGATCGGTGCCGCTTGCTGCGCGCTGGCCGCCGACAAAGGTTTCGTGCATCTCGACTGGTCAGTTTACAGCGGGCCAAATGTGAGCCATGGCAAGGTTCCGCCTGGTTGGCAATCTGCTGCTTGCAGCCTGAAAGAACTTGCCAGCGTGCTCGCCGACAACAAGCCTGTGGTGTTCCTTGCAGGTCGCGCAGAGCTTGGTCCACGTGCTTTGGGAGCCAGAAGCATCCTGGCGGCCGCAACTTCGCCGGAAATGAAGGACCATCTCAACAAAATCAAAGTTCGAGAGCACTTCCGACCGGTAGCGCCAATATGCTTGGAGGATCGTGCACCTGACATGTTTGACCCCGGCACGCCGGATCCTTACATGCTGTTCGATCACCGAACCCGTTCGGAGTGGAAAGAAAAAATCCCGGCGGTCGTCCATCTCGACGGGACTGCGCGACTTCAGACAGTTTCGAGAACTTCTGAACACCCAATTGCAGAACTTCTGATAGAATATGAGAAACTCACGGGCATTTCGCTGCTCTGCAACACGAGTGCAAATCTCAATGGACGTGGTTTTTTTCCGGATGCGGCTGCCGCCTGTGAGTGGGGATGCGTAGACCACGTTTGGTGCGATGGGTTGCTGTTGACCAAGACAGGTGCAAGTCAATTCGAGGGCTGAGCGGCGGGCTGTAACGAACTTGAGTTACCGCGCTCTAGCGCTGCAATCGCCGGCAGCATAGCTGAGGGAGCCGGATAATGCGGGTGTGTGCGGTTACGGCCCTTGAAGCTGCCCTGATCTGACGAACGAATCTGATCGTCATGGCCGATAAAGCGCCGAGACTGTGCTGTTGAGCTGGCAAGCACGCGAATGCTTTTGCTTAGCGATGTGAATGGAGGGTTCGAACACCAGGGCCTGCACGGCCCTGCCGACCGGCATGCCATTCGTCTGCTGCGGTGGTGGCAAGCTTGAGCGAATTAGCTGTTTGAGCTCCTTCTGCCAACGGAATCCCGCATTGCCTGCGCCAGCCGCGTTAATCCCTGGGAGCGTCCGCCTTGCCGTCCGCGACTTTGCTCAGCACCGAACCACTCCGCCATGGCGCCGGGCATGTGGCCGACCACGTTGACCCCGACACCCTCCGTCAGTGTCAGCAAGTCGGAGTAGAGGTCCACATTCTCGAGCACGCTCCTTGCAGGACCCATAAGTGCGAGATCGGTTGCAGCAACCCGATGCCGAAGGGCACAATTGCCAGCGCACGGTCCTGGTGCCGTCGCGGGGTCACTGCCGGTTCTTCTGACCGCCCGCGTCGTGCTCGGAATAGCGCTCGGAGGCTTCTGGTCGATGTCGGCAGCGTTGGCGATGCGGCTCGTTCCAGGTCACCTCCTGCGGCGCGCCATGTCGATTATCCTCACCGGCGTACCGTCGGTCCAATCGGCGCCTATGTCGGCGACGTCTGGGGGTGGCGAAGCGCCTTCATGATCGCTGCAGTCTTCGGCGCGTTACACTGGTAGTGCAACTCACGGCTTTTCCGAGGCTGCCTCCGATTGGAGCGGCCAGCTTCCGCAGTCTGCTGGATGTGGCCAAGAATCCGATGATCAAAGTCGCGATTTTGGTCGTCCTGCTGGTCGCTTCCGGGCACTTCGCCGGCTCCATCTATATCCGCGACTTCCTTGAGAATGTTCCCGCGCTCAACATCGAGACGATCTCGCTCGTGTTGCTCGCCATTGTCATCGGCGGCTTCTTCGGCAATTTGGCCGGCGGATCTTGGCCGAGCACAGCCTCAAGGCAGTCGCGGCCCTGCCGCCCCTGCTCATAGCGATGGCCGCTGTCTCGCTGCTGACGTTGGAAGCATCGGCCTGGGCCTCGGCGGTTGCGGTACCGTATGGGGCTTGCCTTCGGCGCGGTGCCGGTGGGACTGCAGAAAATGCATGGTGCTGCGCGCCGCTCCCGAGCAGGCCGAAAGCGCCGGTGGGCTGATGGCCGCAACGTTCCAAGTGCCATCGCCACCGGCGCGATTTTCGGCGGACTGCTGGTGGACAATACCGGCGTTGCTAGTGCCTTTGCCCACAGCGCCGTTGCCTCGTTCCTCGCTGCCCTGACAGTGTTCTTGCTCGGACCGATTTGCGAACCCTAGAGCACCTGACACAGGCCAGTGCAGCACGGCGAAAGATGCAATCGCATCAGCCGCGCGGTGCGATCCTGCTCACGATTTTTTGGCGGTTGCAGCCATCGTCTCCGCGCGATCGCACGTTGTTGTCCGGTCGATTTCGACCAGCGGCGGCGTTTTGAATGATGGTGCCGACGAGAGAAGCTAAGAGTGCCGGACCGAAGCGGACCGCCTCGCCGTCGACCGCTCGCCTCGTACGGCTATTAAATACAAGGGCGAACCCGTGCTTGATCCGTGTGAGGCGGCTTTTCCATGCCTCCGGGCCGAATCAGCTTTTGAAATCATTGCATTCCCGGCAATTGGGCGCGGTGCATAGGGTAGACCTTCAGACTCGCACAGCCTGCGGCAAAAGTACTTCTTCCACTTCATGGTTTTGGTGTTGCCGGCTATCAGCATCGGAAATCAGCACCACACTGTCATGCAAAAATCATCGAATTGGAGTCAGACTCAATTTTTGCGTGCCGTTCGCCAGGAGCGCCCGCGGCTTCACATGCGGGATGCCTCCTGCAACATTATCTGCCGCATCCAGGTGCTTGCCGGATCACTGTTGTGAAGGGTGGGCCATTGGACGGCCTCAGTGAACGTGGGTAGTGGCAGGGGAAGTTCGACGATCCGCAGAGGGAAAGTCTTTTTGAAATGCTGAACCAGCCGGAAGGGCATGGTCGCTATACGATCTGTGCCTGAGACCATCGGCGGGATAATGCTAAAGGCCTGCACGATAATCTCGACACGTCTCTTGAGACCATGTTCAAGCAAAAACCGTTCCTCGATGGATGGCATCTGCGGACGGCCGACCCTGAACGCAATGTGCTTCATCGACACGTACCTCTCGAATGTAAGCTGCTGTGGCAGCTGCTTGTTCGTGGGGCAGCCTACGCACACGAATGTCTCGTCGAACAGCGCCGCTCTTGGATGCGCGCTCGACATGAACAATTCCGGAAGAATCAGAAAATCGACGTCACCGCGCCGGAGAAGCTCATCGAGATCGTCGTCGAGCGGCAGCAATTCGAAGCTGACGGCGGGTGCTTCCCGTGCAACACGCTCCACGACCTTTTCTAAAAACACGAGTGTGGCGAAATCGGAAACCATGATCCGGAAGCGGCGATCGGATTGAGCCGGTTTAAACGGATCCCAAGAAATAATCGAGCACTGGATGTGCAAGAGTGCGCCGCGAACAGCGGGGGCGAGTGTTTCCGCACGTGGGGTTAGAACACGTTCGCGGCCGCTCATCGTAAACAGTTCATCGTTGAAATAATTGCGTAGCCGGCCGACGGCCGCGCTCATGGCCGGCTGACTTAGGTTGATGCTGCTTGCCGCCGCCGTGAGGTTGCGCTCGGTCAGCAGTGCGTCGAGCACAACGAGAAGGTTCAGATCAAGGCCTTTGAAACGCATGCCTCATCTGTCCGTAACGTGGCTGCTTGTCATCGCGACCATTGTGGGCGATTGAGAATTGAGCGGACTTGGGCGTGGCGGCGCTCCGACAACGATCCGCGACACATATCCAAGGTCGCGCGCAATCTTGCGAATTGCCAGTGCTGTGACGACAATCGCCACTCCAACCACACTTGCGAACGCGATTCTGGTCGTGAGATTCCAGACTTCTCCAAACTGTATAAAATCCGTGAGGCGAAACACGGCACCCTGAACCAGATAAAGCAGCAGCGTGCTCTGACCAAGCTCCACCGCGACAAAGTGAGCTATTCTGGTCGAATAGACAATTCTCCAGCATTGGAACATAAGCTGCATCGCTACTGCAGAAGCTGCTGCCGAGCCAGTGAACATCAGAAATACTTGTACAGCCGACTGTTTATCATGAATTAAAACGAGATTGTTGTAGGCGTAAGTCTCCTTGCCCCACAAAATAAAGCATATGAAAGCTGTTATCGACAGTAAAACTACAAAAATCGATTTGTGTGCCCAAATGATAATTTTCTGCCATCCGATCGGCTGCGCAAGCAAGAACCCGAGACAATAAAATGGGTAAGTGTATCTTAATGACGGGGTTATTGATAATGTGATGGGCGCGAATGCGACCACAATTGCAGATGCGCTTATAATCCACATCGATACGCGATTGGAAATTGTAAACAGTCTAATTAGAATGAACGAGATAAACGCCGCCCATATGAACCAGTATGTTCCAATGAGTTCCTTCGAAAAGTCCAGCGATCCATCAGTTAAGCTTGTCGCAGGAGGGATCATGGCGGACTTTAGTGTCCAAATTAACGCACACCAAAAAAGCATTGGTAGTAGTAACTGCGTTGCTCGATTGCCGACCCCTTGAATGAACGGTTTTCGCAAAATTGCCCCATAAGAAAGATATCCGCTTATTGCCATAAAGAGAGGCATGTGAAACATGTAGATCGACTTATAATACGGAGACGTCCAGAAATCGTCAGTGCCTCGATAAATTAAATATTGTAATAAGTGCCCAATTATCACTAAAGTAATTAGTATACCTTTGACGAAATCAAGGCTTAGGTCTCGGTCGTTTGTCTCTGCTGGGCGCGAGCCGCGTCCCTTCGCTCCGACTGTTATTTGATCAAGCATCAGACTCCAGCCCATCTGTTGCGGTTGCTACCGGCCGTTTCTGGGCACGGCGAGCACGCCAGTTTCGGTGAAAAGGATCGAAATTTACGCGGATCGCGGCGTGGTATCGTGGGCCGACTGGCTGCAACCGAGCGGACGAAATCCCAGTGCCTGATCGCAAACCTGGAGCGCAGTGGCGGTCGCGATCATGTGTGGCGACGCGATGGCCCGGCACTATGGTCGCCAGGACGTCTCTGCAGAACCTCTCAAGATGATTCCGCAGCGCATGCCGAACCGTGCCAAAAGCGAACGGAATGCCAAGCTGTTGCTGCACCGGACGCATGACGTGGATAGAATGGCTCATTCCGAGTCTCTCAAGATCCGGATGCACCCTGTACAATCCGAGTTCGCCTACCAAGAAAATCAACCTCGCCAACGTGGTGAACGGCGCAGCAGGTCCAAGTAAGCCGCTACGCCGTGCACATAGAGCCGATTGCGCGAACCTCCGGCCTTGCACCGGCCCAGCTACGAACGCCTGAAAGCCCCTGTCGGCCCATAGGCCTTTCGGATGAAAGCGGAGAGCTCGACATGATCGGCTACTTGCAAGTCATGTCCCAGCACACGCTACAAAAGCCGTGGCGTCATCGGGTGCATGTTCATCTATGCAGCGCCCTGGAAGTTTGGTAAAATCGATTGTTTAGATCGCGAGCATTCACGCTATGGATAAGTGAAGCGATGCGCTTCAAAGGCCTTGATCTGAACCTTCTCGTCGTGCTCGACGCACTGCTGACCCAGCGCAACCTGTCGGCGGCGGCAAGCAGCATCAACCTAAGTCAGCCGGCCATGAGCGCGGCCGTCGGCCGGCTACGCAATTATTTCAACGATGAACTGTTTACGATGAGCGGCCGCGAACGTGTTCTAACCCCACGTGCGGAAACACTCGCCCCCGCTGTTCGCGGCGCACTCTTGAAAATCCAGAGCTCGATTATTTCTTGGGATCCGTTTAATCCGGCTCAGTCCGATCGCCGTTTCAGGATCACCCTTTCCGATTTCGCCACACTCGTGTTTTTTGAAAAGGTCGTGGAGCGTGTTGCACGCGAAGCACCCGCCGTCAGCTTCGAATTGCTGCCGCTCGACGACGACCCCGATGAGCTTCTCCGGCGCGGTGACGTCGATTTTCTGATTTGTCCAGAATTGTTCATGTCGAGCGCGCATCCAAGAGCGGCGCTGTTCGACGACACGCTCGTGTGCGTAGGCTGCCCCACGAACAAGCAGCTGCCGCAGCAGCTTACATTCGAGAGATACATGTCGATGAGGCACGTTGCGGCCAAGTTCGGGCGGAAGCCCTCCGTCGAGGAGCGTTTTTTTCTTGAGCATGGCCTGAAGAGACGTGTCGAGGTTATCGTGCAGGCCTTCAGCATGATCCCGCCGATGGTCTCAGGCACGGCTCGTATAGCGACCATGCCCTTCCGGCTGGTTGAGCATTTCAAGAAAACCTTCCCACTGCAGATCATCGAACTTCCGCTGCCGCTTCCCGCATTTACCGAGGCCCTCCAATGGCCCGCCCTTCACAACAGTGATGCGGCAAGCGTCTGGATGCGCGAGATATTGTTACAGGAGGCGTCTCGAATGAGTTCTCCGCGGGACGCCAAAAAGGGTCGCAAGCCCTGATTGACTACCGCGTCTCACACCGGCACTCGTGTCAACAGGCGTGTCGAACGAGATCGATAGTCGCGGAAAGGGCGCCTGCGAGGTCGTCCAGCGGGTGGGTTTCGTCGACAAAAGGTGCGAATGAGAAGGGGCCCCATAGCCGCCATCAAGCAGCGCCCGGATCTGGCTGCCATTGTCGGAACCGACTAGGACGCGATCCGGGTAAATCCAGTCGATCGGATCGCTCACGCTTGAGATGTGCACGAGACCGGTCAGGTCGCAGGAGAAGAACGGCTCCCCGGCGAGCGGCGTGATGAAACGTGTCGTGCACGAGGCGGAAGACGGACTGGCCATCAACGGCGGCAATGGCCTTAGCCGCTTCGTTCTTCGATCGAAGCGAGCAAGTCTGGAAGCCGAGCGGCTCGATGAGACCGATCAGGCCGCGCGACTGGAGGATCGGCTTGAGCGCCTTCAAGGCGACGCGGAGATCGCCCCGGCGCTCGCCATTGGCAGGCCAGGAGCCATCGTTGACCGGCACCAGCATGAGCGTCTTGGCTCCGCAGGCCGCCGCATAATCGGCGAGCCTGCTCGCCTCGGCCCTGCGGGCAGGAGTCCACTCATTGAAGCGCTGCAAGGCATTGATGGAAATAATCCCAACGCCTGCTTCGGCGGCGGCAGACCGGACGTCCGCCGCCGGCATGCCGCGTGCAATAGCATTGCTGCGCTGTTGGCTGCGGATCTGGACATCGGTCAGGCCCTGGTCACGGGCAAAAGCGAAAAGTGCCCTGACGTCAAGTCCGGGCGTCGCCATGTGATCGAGTGCAAAGCGGGGCGATGCTTGGCGCTTGGCTTGGCTTTCCTTATATGAAACGGCAGTCATTCTCGGCTGACTGGCTTCTACCGTGCGTTGATTCGCGAGGGCCAAAATGATGGTCATGAGGAAGGCGAGGCAGTCGAACTCACGTTTCCCTCACTGTGGTGCCGCGCCTGCTGAGACATCGCCTGAATCGGTGTAATGACCGAAGCTGGCTCGCAGCCATCCATCTGCTTCAAACTAACCCGCCGACCCGGAGAGATGCCCAACCAGATCGGATGCAAAATTCCGGCAGCAGGGTGCTTCGCCAGAGCGAGGCCGACGCCCAGCGCAATCATCGCGCCGCCCGACGTCTCCCTCAGGCGGCGGATCAACCTGGGACGCGCTGCCGCGCCGTCTTGAATGCCGCTGGCCACGAAGGCAACCACGATGTCGGCGAGCGTGTTGAGCGCAATCGACACGGAGCCAAGCACCACGAGTTGCAGAGCTACGTGCCCTGCGCTCGGGTTCACGAACTGCGGAAGGAAGGCTAGAAAAAAGGCTGCCGTCTTGGGGTTGAGAGCCTCGACCAGCACCCCTTCACGAAAAGCCCGCTGGGGTCCGACTGAACGCACCGGGGCGCCATCACCGCCAGTCGCTCCCTTGCGGCGCGCGGCTTGAAAGGTGCGAAAGCCTAGCCAGACGAGGTAGACCGCGCCGAACAGCTTCAATGCGGAGAACAGTTCCGAGCTCTCGAGCACGATCGCGGAAACACCTAGGCTTGCTGCGAGGACGTGGATCATGCCCCCCAACCCCGTGCCGAAGCTGGAAGCGATACCCTCCGGACGGCCGCCGGCGAGCGTGCGCGCTGCAACGTAGAAGATGCCCGGACCGGGCGTGATGGCGAGCACGGAGGCCGCGGCGAGGTACAGGGCGAATGAGGTCAGTTCTGGCATCATGGGTCGATTCCGACAAAGTTCATGATTATTTTGGGATGAGAGCGGCGAGCTCGCGGTCAGATGCCCGCTCGCTCGCCGCAAGGCCCGCGGCCACGCCATCGCGGTCGGCCGCGTTCCGGTTCTGACTCAGTTTGCGCTTGCCCTCCAGCCTCGTGATCGGCATGCGCAAGCCAACGATTCCGCGGAGTTGCGCCTGTACAAAATCCGGCGGTGCGTCCGACACCGCCCAAGGCGAGGCCCGCTCGCCCTCGTGGTGGTCAGTCAGACGATTCACGACGTCCAGCAGTCTTCCCGCATGCTCGAAGAACTCGACCGGACCATAGGCGTGGACGGCGATGTAATTCCAGGTCGGGACGATCTTCCCGGTTTCCCGCTTGGTCGCGTACCATGCCGGCGTCACATAAGCGTCCGGCCCCATGAAGATGGCCAAGCCGTCGCCGATCGGCGGAACACGGCACTGGGGATTAGCCTTCGCTAGGTGCCCGTAGATCACGCCGTGCTCGCCCTCGCTCTCATCAAGGAAGAGGGGCAGTGGCGTTGCGAGCGGCCCTTCCGCCGTGACTGTAACGAAGTTCGCCAGCAGCGCCGCGCGGATGGTGGCGCGCAGGGACTCCTTGTCGTCGTCGCGGAAAGCGGGAGGGATGTACATCGCGAAACTCCTTGCGTTACCGATCACATACCGGCAAGCTGGCCTGCTGGAAACAGCCAGTCAGAAGCTATCGACGTGGTCCAGTTTGTGAAAGATGGCATCGTGCCCGATCATCGTGACGATCGAGGAGCAGATCCACAGCGGGGTGTGCGAGTCGGAGAACCCCTGGTCCTTCGCAGCCGAGGGGTCGGGCATGTCCCGGCAATGGCGACTAGTTTGCCAAACCTTGTGGACGCAGCCCGCGATCCCGGAGACCATCGTCGAAGGGGTTCCGGCGATGCCAGGCAATGCCGAGAGGCTGCGCGGGTCCTCATTGTAGCAGGTGACAACAAACGTCTACGCTTAGTCAACGGGTCGGAGCCGACAGTTCGTCCGATGTCGACGAAGCCTGTAAGCCTTCATAGGCGAGACCCAAGGCACTGGCTGGGAAAGCATTTCCATAGGATCTCGCATTTCAGTGATGTTCTGGAAGCGGGCGAATTTCATATCCGCAGGCATCTAATGCCGGAATCAGATTGGATAGCGCCATAACGGTCTGGTTGCGCAGACCAGCTTGAGTGCTCCGTCTCGACTCGTCGGGAGGACAACCGTCGTGCAAGAGCACGATTGCGCCGGGCCGGACCGAGGCGAGCACAGCATCGACGATCGCATCGGTGCCGGGGCGCGACCAGTCTTTTGGGTCTATCGACCAATGAAGGGCCGCCAGCCCGGCGATCTCTGACGCAGTGAACACTTCTTCGCTCCAGGCGCCGTATGGCGCGCGAATGTAGCGGATCGAGGCCTGGGGGCATGCTACCATGATGGCACGGTTCGCCTCAAATACCTCACGTTGGACGTCGCCCAAGCCGCATTTGGACAGATCCGGATGAGACATCGTGTGGTTGCCCACCTCATGCCCTTCTGCGATCATTCGCTGGATGAGGTCCGGGTGCTCTGCGGCGTAGGCACCAATCACGAAGAAAGTCGCTGGCACCCGATTTTGCGCCAGCACATCGAGTATCTGTGGTGTGAAGAATGGATCGGGACCGTCGTCAAACGTCAGATAAACGCTCCGACGGCCGGTTCCATCAGCGCATTCACTCTGCACCTCCCATCCGTCATCAAGATGTTTCATAGCTCCGGATCCTTCCGGTCAATTGTTGCATCGGTCGGCCATTCGCTCATCGGCCGCGCAATCGGCATAATCACGAGGAGCACGTCCTCCACGCGAGGCGGCATGTCGAGATCCAGCACTTCTGAGTGGGACCGCACGCGAACATCGATACATCGTGGCCGGGCCGTCTCTGCAGAACGTCTCAAATTACCAGCGCATAGCTTTTCATTGCAGGGTCAGTCCCCCCGATAGGGTTTTCGGAAGAACCGGAGAGTCCGATATGATCGGCTACTTGCAACTGGTTCTCCCGGCACAACCTCCACCGTCCTTGGGAGCGCATGGGAAACCTCGACTTGTGATCCTTGGGGTAGGCGCCTACGCCAGTGGGGGCTTGTGGCGAAAGAGCCGACGCGATGCAGCTTGCGCGATCACCGACGCACCTGGTCGAAAAGGGGATCGGCTCGCTTAATGTTCGGCGCAGACCAGAATGCACACACCAGAAAAATGCTCCTCGGAGCCAACCGCATACATCGACAATCTCCCTAGCCTGCATCCTTGAATTCTTCCTATGCAATGTCCTGTCCGATAGTCAAAATCGAATGTTTCGATGACAAGCATCCACGTTGCGGATAGATGAGACAATGGCCCTTGATGTGAAGCTCCTCGTCGGCTCCACGCACTGCTGACCGAGCGCAACAGCACGGTGGCGGCAAGCCGCATCAGCTAATTCAGCCGGCCATGAGCGCGGCCGTCGCCCAACTGCTTTCAACGATGACCTGTTTACGATGAGCGGTCGCGAATGTTTTAACCCCGCGTGCGGAACCGTCGACGTCTCAGAGTTGAGCGACGACGTCGCGCAGCATCTCGACGCTGCCGGTGTCGTAGACGCCTCTGAGTATCTGCTCACGAAGCGCTTCGTAGATCTGGCGCGCCCCCATGCCATGCGGGCGGATTGAGCACCGGGGGCTGGAGACTGGACCATTTCTTTTCCTGCCAACTGAACCAGTTTGCAGCTACTCTTCCTGAAAGCCAAGAGCACGTCCGAAGTGGATGCCCGAGCCCGCCCACCGATCCAAGACTGGCCCGGTCTGCGAACAGCCAATCGGCTTCGCTACCCGCGCGATCCTGCTACGATCCGGCTGGTGTTTCCAGTGCCGTTCAGCCATCCGTCATCCTGAACTCGACCTACGGCTTCGAAAGCGTTGCGGCGAAGGGGCCGCCGCCTTGGCGGCGCAATCCTCGGCGGCGCGGAAACCCTCCACACGGGCTTAGCTACATCACCGGCGCCGCGCTCTCGCTATGTTCGGCCTTACCTGGTTCTGCGCGGGCTGAAGACTCTTGCGCTTCGCGAAGGGCACAGACCATGACGCATGCGATCGCGCAGGTGCTCGAGGGGCGCTCCCCTTCCTCGACTCCCATCCCGATCAGGCGATTGCCCGAGAGCAGATGTCGGGCATCGCCAACGCTAACCCCTGCGTGACCTTGACCAACAGATCCTCGGTTTCCTGAAGATGGCGTCGTCGAAATCTGCACCGGCGTCGTCTTGCCGTAAATCAAGGATGCAAACAACAGGGCCGGATGATTGGAGGCCGAAGCATCAAGCCGCATTCAGACAACATCGTCGCCCCACCGACGCATTTTGCCAAAAGGAGCTCAACGACGAACATGCCGGCTTGGCGCGCCGAAGGGCCGCCGCCTTTCCCGCAAGCGGCCCAGCCCGCTCGCCACCGGGGTCAACCCACGCCAATCTATCCACCAACGCACGTCCCATCCGCTATGCGCAACACCAAGCTGATGTCGCAGGGGCGGTCACCGACCCGGTACGCCGTCGAGAAACGACGAACTGGTGCTGTCTTGAGCCACCGGCAAGCAAATCCATTGCTGATCCGCGACTGCAATAAGCGTTAGCTGGAGCGAACATGCATGCTCGCGGCAGACGCAATCATCAGGACCCTTGCCTCGGTCAATTGGATTGGAGACCGTCATATGAAGGTGCAGACCGGTGTTTGGGCAGCTGTTATCGGTCGTCCCGACTTTGGCATGAGTTTTGGTGGACGCGAGCAGCTTGCGAGGGATGCATCCGAACGTGGCGCTGCTCCCACAATAGTCGCAGCTCTCCTGTGAGAGCCTCGCGCAGGCCCTGATCCAGCGTAATTGTGTCGAGGAGATCCGCGAGCACGGCTTCGCCTTCGATCCGCGTCAGCAGATCGAACAAGCCATGTGAAATACGCGCACAGTCACGGTGATCCGTTCGGATTTCGCAGACGGTCTCGTGGCGATCCTGCGCCGTGTATGCGCGGACTTTATGCAGGGATACATAAGGCGGCAATGAAACCGCGAGCGCAGTCCAATCCTGCAGCGTTGCGGCCCGTTTTTTGACGAGGTACGGCCCGACCACAAGTCCATCCAGCTCTGTTGTCAGGAACGTGGCAATCGAGTCTGCAACTGAATCTACGATCGGCTCTGCATTGTTGTTAAAGGACGTATTGAGCAGAATTGGGATGCCTGTCCGCTGCTTGAAGGCATTGATGACGTCCCAGTAGGCCGGACTGGCCTTGCGCGATACTGTTTGCAGCCGAGCCGTACCGTCGACATGCGTGATGGCGCCGAGCAAATCACGCTTGGAATCGCGCACACGAACTACGAAATTCATGAAGGGAAATTCGCACGCACTGCCCGGGAGTTCGAAAAATTCGCGCGCATCCTCCTCCAACACTGATGGGGCGAACGGGCGATATCCTTCCCGCTTCTTGACCATAGCGTTGATCCGGTCCTTGTTTGAAGCGGGCCTGGGGTCGGCAAGAATGCTGCGATTTCCGAGCGCTCGCGGCCCGAACTCCGAACGACCTTGCACCCAGCCGATCACCGCGCCACCGACCATCCACTCGGCTGCCCTATCCGCCACCTCCTCAGTGCGTTCAAACTCCAGGTGCCCCGCCCATGCCTTTAGTTCCTCTTCGACAGCGTGATCGCTCGCGAGTTCCGGCCCCCAATAAACCTCCTGCAATCGCGTACGCGGCGCTGGGCGGCCCAACTCATTAGACACGATTAGCGCGGCGCCTAATGCGCATCCAGCGTCATGCGATGCGGGCTGCACGAAGATGTCTTCGAAAAGTCCTGAATAGAGCAGCTTGCCGTTCATGGAGCAATTGTGCGCAACTCCGCCGGCCAGGCACAACCGCGTCATCCCGGTGGCCTCACGATAATGGCGAAGAATGTGAAACACGATGCGTTCGAGCGCTTCCTGTAACGACGCACTCACATCCATGTGCTGCTGAGTGAATGGCATTCCCTTTTGCCGAACCTGAATGCTGCGGAGCAAAGTCGGACCGATGCGGTCCAGGTGGACGCGATACTCGCCGTTTGCAGAGAGTTCATAGAATTGCTCGAAAAGCTCGCGATAGGGAACGGGATCGCCGTAGGGGGCAAGCCCCATTACCTTATATTCATCGAATAAGCCGTAGCCGAGATACCGGATCGTCTCGAGATAAAATTGCCCGAGAGAATTGTTCTCTGGGAAAGTCGCAAGTTGCGTAATTTCAGTACCAGATCCAACCGCCACAAGGCCCGACAGGAAATCACCAGAGCCATCAATCGCGAAAATCAGACTTTGCTCGAAGCCCGACATTGCAAAAGCACTCACGGCGTGCGCCTGATGATGACTTACGAATGAGATACGCGAAGCGTCGAGCTCGGTACCGAACTCCTGCGCCAGCAGCTGCTGCATCAACAGTTTAGCATCCAACGGAATGGAGGCGTCCGGCTGGGAAACAAGCATGTTTTCAAGCATTGCGTTGCTATAGTCTTCGGTAGCGTAGAACGCCACTCGATCGATTTCGCTGAGCTGAACCCCAGCTGCTGAAAGACAGTATTGAGCCGCACTAATTGGGAGCTTGTTGGAATGTTTGATCCGATTGAGGCGCTCCTCTTCTACCGCCGCAATGACCTGTCCGTCCCGGACGAGCACCGCAGCGCCATCGTGCATGAATGTGTTTGGAATCTGAAATCTGTTTTCATAGACTTTGTCCAATCCGCCGTTCAATCCTAGACACAGCATCTCGCTCTCCATTTGTCGTACAGGAATACTAAATTGGCCTGTCTCGAGACCGTTCGATCAGAAAGACAGGCCGCGTTGTCGCTCGCGCCCGAACGCCAGCCAAACATCACCGGCCTCAAGGAAATTCTATGAGGTCCGCCGGGATCAACATAAGATCCTGTGCTCGAGACGCCGGGCGTTACATAGCGTTGTGGGATTGAATCGACGCCAGCCAAAACCCTTCGCGGCACACGCTGGCAATGTCGTTTTTATTTGCGCCCATAGCGCATGGTTTATCTCCTTCTCTTTCGCGTCAGCGCATCAGTCGGCGGCGCAACAGCGCCATCGAGAGGAAGAATGGCAACAGTGCGTACAGGCCGAGCACGCCGATGTGCAGGGCGATGCCGCCGATCGGGCGATCAAGCATAACCGGACGAATGAGGTCGATCGCATGTGACAGCGGCATGCATCGCGCTATCTTCTGAAAGGTGTCAGGCAGCTGATTCAATGGGAAAACGGCGCCCGACAGGAACAGCATGGGTGTAAGGATAAGCGTCTGGTAAAATACGAAGTAATCGTAGCTGGGCGAAAGTGCGGTGACGACCATCGCGAGGCTGGCAAATACGAACCCTGTCAGAGCAATGAATGGCAGCGCATAGAGGACGGACGGCCAGGCTGTATAGCCCAAGGCTGCGGTGACAATGGTAATTGCCATACCGGCCAGGAAGGCCTTGGTGGCTGCCCACGCCAGTTCCCCCAGAACGATGTCGCCGAGGGTAACGTGCGTATACAGCATGGCTTCCCATGTGCGTTGAGAATGCATGCGAGCGAAAGCCGCGTACAGTGTTTCGAGGGTAGAGGCGGTCATCGCACCGACCCCGACCATGCCGGCCGCCAAAAAGGCGATGTACGGCGCACCGTCGACGCGGCCGACCATTATGCCGAGGCCGGTACCGAGGCCGAAAAGGTAGATCATTGGATCGGCGAGGTTACCGAGAATCGCCACGAATGCGACTTTCTTCCATGCCAGATAGTTGCGGCGCCACACCGCAACCCAGTTCCACGCATTGGCGGGCAGCACCGCCGCAAGACCTTCAATCATCGTTCACTCCTCCATCTCGCGCCCGGTCAGCCGCAAGAAAACATCCTCGAGATTGGCTGGACGCAGAAGAAGACGCAGACCTGCTCGCCCCTGCAGTTGCGTTCGCACCTGATCAGGGTCTGGCGCGTAGCAGTAGAGGGTTTCGCCGCTGACCTCGATGCGCTGAGAATGTGGCTTGACCAGCGAATGCAACTCGTGCGGATCGCCGCCGTAAATCTCCATGACCTGGCATCCGATATGCTCGTCGATCAGCGCCTGCGGGCGGCCTTCGGCGATGTGGCGACCCCTTTCGAGCACGCACAGCCGATCGCATAATCGCTCAGCCTCTTCCATGAAATGCGTCGTCAGGATAATCGTCTTGCCGCGTGCCAACAGCGCGCGCAGCCGCTCCCAGATCAGGTGGCGCGCGTGCGGATCGAGGCCGGTGGTCGGCTCGTCCATCACAATGAGCTGGGGGTCGTTGATCAACGCCCGCGCCATCGTCAGGCATCGCTTCATGCCGCCGGACAGTTCCGAGACGCGCGCATCCGCCTTGCGCTCGAGGCGAGCGAACTCGAGAAGCGACGGGATGACCGCTTCGCTCTCGCGTGTGCTCATGCCGAAGTAGCGGCCGAACACCAGCAGGTTCTCGCGTACGGTGAATTCCTGGTCAAGATTATCGAATTGCGGGACCACGCCAATGCCCCTACGTGCCAGCCGAGCGCGCGCCGGCACCGGGACGCCGAGCACCGTGATCGTGCCCGCGTCAGGGCATGTCATGCCGAGGAGCATACGCGCAATCGTGCTTTTGCCGGCCCCGTTTGGTCCGAGGAGGCCGAAACACTCTCCCGACGCAACGGTGAACGACAGGTCGTCGACAACGACCTTGTTCCCATACGACTTGGTTACGCAGGCAAAATCGATTGCCACGGTCGACAGAGAGTCATGCACGGAGCTTTTCGCGCTTGTTTGCCGGTGACACTCCCGTTCGATCGGAGGAGTCTCGGGCCGCCGCAAATCCTCTGGGCCCAACTTTCGCTTCAACACTTGATGTTTCTGGTCCTGGCTCAATACTCTTCCACCTGCGATCACGTGACTATTGCTGTTCGCTGTAAGCTGCGTCAGATCCCACCAAGGCGGGCTTTGGAATGGCGCCGTCGATGTCTGTCACAGTGGCGGCCGAGCTTCGCGACAACCAATCGCTATTGCTCAATGTACACAGCGCGTATGCTTTCAACGGGAGCAAGAGAAAGATGTTGATGAGTGTGTGGAGCGAGAATCCGAGAAATCGAAGTTGGCGCGCACGAAACGCTGCCACGCTGCAGCGAACTATAGTCATGACCGCAATAGTCAGGCATGCCGTCCAAGGGACAGTACCTGTCGTTATGAATTGCGCGAGCCCAGCCAGGAGCGACAAAGAGAGCAATAATGGGCCAAGATTCTGCCCAATCACGTCCAATGTGAGATAAATATTAAGGCCGCGCAGCAGTTGGAGCGCCAGCAACGTGTCACGGAACGTGCTCCGGGCCCAGCGAAGCTGTTGGCGCAGATAGGGACCCATGCTGCTGGGAACGACTGTTGCCGCGACGGCCTCCGGGACATACTCTGTTCGAAAGCCTGCTTTCAGCATCAGGATCGTAAGGTGGCGGTCCTCACCGAAGTCGCTCGGCTTCCCTCGAAAGCGCTGCGTCTCGTATTGATCCAGCAGCGAAACAAGCGCGGTTCGCCGGTACATGGCACACGGACCGCAGCAACACATGACGGCACCGAACCGAGCCTGCGCTGCCCGCTCTTCGTTGCAGGCGAGCCAGTATTCCATGTCAATCAACCGCGTCAGCCAAGTTTCATTGCGATTACTAGCCGCCAACTGGCCCATGGCGGCGCCGATCGCTTGATCTTGCATCTTTAGCGCAAGCCTTGTGACGACGTCCGGCGCGAGTATCGTGTCCGAATCTACATTGAGCACCAAATCTCCGCACGAGCGGCGAACCGCCGCAATCTGTGCCTTGCGCTTTCCGACATTCTTTGGGAGCGCAATGAATTCGAACCTCGGATCACCAGCGTATTCCTCGTGTACACCTACGAGGGCATCGCGGTTTCCAGAACCGTCATCAACAACATAGACCTGCAGTTTTCCGGCGTAGTCCTGACTTGCAATGGAAGCCAGGCAGTCCGAGAGGGTGCGAGGAGCCTCGTTGTAGCACGGGATAATGACATCGACGCTCGGCCAAGGCTCACAGCCGGCCGGTTCGCCCGAGGTCGGCGGTACGTTTGTAGGCAGGGTATAAAACACCTGCGCGGTCTTATAGACGGTCGACAGCAGCGCATAAGAGCAGACTGCAACAATACTGGCTGGGGCAAAGAGGTTCATGCGATGTCAGATTTCTCAGTGAATTTGAGGACGCGAGCGGACAATAAATCCGCGGTCAATGCTGTATTCAGATCGATCGATGCGATGAGGGGCGGGTCGCGCTGACTGATATCATTGCGGGTGTTCTTCATAGCTCTGGACCGTTCCGATCGATCAATGTGCCGGCCGGCCACTCGCTCATTGAGCGTCCAATTGGGAGCACCATGACGAGTACGTCGTCGTCGACTCGCGTGGGAGGCAGATCGGGGTACACGTCCGGGAGGGTTGAACGCACGCGAACGCCCGACAAAATGCTCGCCAAGCCTTTGCGGCAGAACCTACCAACATGGTTCCGGAGCGCGTGCCGAACCGTGCCGAAAGCGAATGGAACGCCAAGCTGCTGCAGCACTGGATACATCGCGCTGATCGAATGGGCGATTCCTAGCCCCTCAAGATCCGGACGGACCCCGTATAGACCGAGTTCAGCGACAAGCAGATCAGCGTCGTCAACCTTGATGTATCGGCGCAGCAGGCCCAAGTGAGCCGCTATCCCGTGCACATCATTGCCGATTGCGCGGACCTCCGGCCTCGCACCCGCCCAACTTCGACCGCCTTCGAATTGCTTTCCATTAAAGGCTCCGGTAGGCTCATAGGTCTTCCGGAAGAACTCAGAGAGTTCGAGGTGATCGGAAAGCCGCAACTCGTTTTCCCAGCACAACCTCCACTGCACGTCAGAGCGCATGCGAAGACTTCCTCTTTTTCGGGTTCTTTTGTGCACCTCACGCGGCAGAGCAACGCGGTGCATGTCATGTGGGGGGTCTATGAACGACCCGCCCAGATTGGTAAAATTGATTGTTTAGATCGCGAGCATCCACGCTATGGATGTTAAAACCATGCGTTTCGAAGGCCCATGATCTGAACCTTCCGGCCGTGCTCGATTGGCCCATAAAGCGACGGCACCGAGGCAGCTGTCGGTGACACAACCTGCTTCAAGAGCGGCCGCCAGCGGCGTGGCTGCGCCTCGTGCCGAAGCAGCGATCAAGTGGAGGATGGGCCCGACTGTTAGGCGTCAGCAAACGCGGCGACCGTTGACGCACGCTGATGATCCATAGGCGATCGCGCAGCTCTGGATCGCGCCGGCGGCAAACAGGTTCCGCGAAGCCTCAGGCTCGACAAGTTGCGGCAAAGGCGGCATCCCACTGGCGCTGCGGTCGCGCTCGGCAACAAGAATCGTCTGGTCGATGCTCGCTGCCTGGCAACCGGTACTGTCGGTAAAGCAGCCTGACGGACCTGGAGAGCGAGAAGGAGGGCGCACCTCGGCCTTGCAGCAAAATGGCAGAGATGGGGAAACGGTCACCCCGTCGCTTCCGAACCTGATGTGTGGACCGCAAAAGCTTCGGCCGACGTCTGGGGCCGTTGAGGTGGAAGCGGGCGAAAACCCGTCGAGGCTCGCCGCGCTGAACATCGAGCCGCATGAAGAAGCCGGATATACGTCAGCAGTTGTGACCATCAACTGGATCCAGCTAACTTGTTGCAATCGGGCGCTCTTATACGTCCACATATAGGGTCAGCTTGACACCACGAGCGCACGTGTCACCAAGTCAACTTCGACAATTCGTTTCATCAGGAAGCGGAAATCGGCTTTCGGAAGCGGGCCAGCAGGCAGTCTTCATTGATCGACGCGCCCCGGCACTCGATGCGTGTCATCTCGGTCAACGATTTGTTCAGCATGGCGCTTCAAGCAAAGTTGGCCTATTTCGGCGGCCTTCGGGAAGGCGATCGCCGGCTCGTCAAGCGAGCCCGGTCTTGCGGGGGTCTCTACAGTGGCACCGACTGTCTTGCCGCGCCGGAACACCCGACGGAAGAATGCATAGAAGCGGCTGTTCTTGCTGCGCGTGAACACCATCAGCATCGACGGTGTCACCACCAGCGTCAGCAAGGTGGCGAAGGACAGGCCGAGGACGATCGCCGACGACAGCGATATCCACCATTGCGTCGACGGCGCGTTGATCGTCGTCTCGTGATGGAAGATTTCGAGACCGAGGCCGAAGGCGATCGGCAGCACGCCGAGGATCGCCGACACCGCCGTCAGCACGACCGGGCGGGCACGTTCGCGGCAGGTCTGCAGCACCGCGTCCATCTTGTCCCAGCCCTCTTCGCGCAGCCGGTCGTAGGTGTCGATCAGCACGATGTTGTTGTTCACCACCACGCCGGCCAGTGCGATGACGCCGATGCCTGACATGACGATGCCGAACGCCTCTCCGGTCAACAGCAATCCCAGGAACACGCCAACCGTCGCCATGACCACGCAGGACAGCACCAGCCAGACGCTGGTGAACTTATTGAACTGCATCAGAAGCACCAGGAAGATCAGGAAGATCGCCGCGCCGAAGGCCTTGCTGAGGAAAGCGCTGGCCTCGGCGCTGTCCTCGTTCGAGCCGGCAAGCTTCCAGCGTATGCCGCTGCCGAGATCCACTTCGGCGACAGCCTGGCTGACCTGCTGCTGGACAGAAGCGACCTGCTCGCCGGCGGCGACATTGGCCTGGACGACCACGGTGCGCGCGCCATCGATGCGGTTGAGGATGCCGACGGTCGGCTCGGGCTTGCGCACGACGAAATTCGAGATCGGCACCGACCCTTGCGACGTCTGCACCCTGAGGTCGTCGAGTGTCGACAGCGTGCGCCGGTCCTCGGGCAGGCGCAGCCTGATGTCGACGGCGTCGTCCGCACCGGCCGGCCGGTATTCGCTGAGCTTCAGCCCGTTCGTCACCAGTTGCACCACCGTGCCGACCGAGGTCGGGCTGATGCCGTATTGCGCCGCCTTGGCGCGATCGACGTCGAGCGCCCAGTCGACGCCAGGCGGCGGCAGGCCGTCGGAAATATCGATGACGCCGGGCACCTTGGCAATGCGCGCGGCGACGGCGCGCGCCTTGTCGTCGAGGCCCTTCGGATCGACGGCTGACAGCCTGATCTGGATCGGCTTGCCGGTGGGCGGGCCGGCCTCGGGCACGCGAACCTCGACGTCGACACCGGGAATGCCGGCCATGACGCCGCGCAGTTCGTCCAGGATGGCGTTCGCCGATTTGCGCTCGCGCCAGTCGACGAACTCGTACTGGATCACGCCGACCACGTCTTCGGGAATGTCCTGGCCGCCGCCTTGCGTCTTGCCGACACGGGTATAGACCGATTTCACGCCCGGCCAGCCGAGAAGCCGGTTTTC
>NZ_JBVVPW010000015.1:93010-175772 GCF_055811385.1 Mesorhizobium sp. WSM4849 | reverse complement strand
ACGGGGGCTGCGCGGCGGACACGCCAACGTCACCGCTGAATGCCACGCCATTTTTGCAGAACTTGACGCACACAACTTCTGCTGATCTGATCGAGGGTGTTTTGGCACATCACAACCCCGCCCGCTGGTGTTATGCTGCCTTTCGCCTCCGAGGCTTGGTCAACGCTGACGTGCGACGAGGCTGAGGAGGGGGACATGGCAGTGACGGAGCTTCAAAACCGCAGTGGCGTGCGGATTGGCACTGATCTTATCGATGAGTTCGCCGTCGGGTTGGCTGGACGAGGCGCGCCGGATTTGGAACGCCGCAATCGACCGGCATCCGGGATTGGTTTCACGTTGCCTCGGCGTCGCCGATGTAATCCACACGGTGAAATTCGCCGCCAGAAACGACCTTCTCGTCGCGGTCCGTGGGGGCGGTCACAATGTCGCCGGGCGGGCACTATGCGACAACGGCATTGTTGTCGATCTCTCCGCCATGCGTGGCGTGCTGGTTGAGCCCAAGACGCGCACCGTGCGGGTGCAAGGCGGTGCGACGCTTGGCGACCTCGACCGCGAGACACATCTGCATGGGCTGGCGGTGCCGGTCGGCGTCGTGTCGAAGACCGGCGTTGCCGGGCTGACACTCGGCGGCGGCGTGGGCTGGCTGGTCCGCAAGCACGGGCTGAGTTGCGACAACGTGATCTCGTTTGAGCTGGTGACGGCTGAGGGACGCCTGCTGACGGCCAGCGCAGAAGAACACCCCGACCTTTTCTGGGCCCTACGCGGCGGAGGCGGCAATTTCGGCATCGTCACCTGCTTCACCTTCCGCGCGCAGCAAATATCGTCGGTGTTCGGCGGCCTGATTGTTCACGGCCGCGACAAGGCCCGCGAGGTGCTGCGCTTCTATCGCGACTTCATGGCCACGGCACCGGAGGAACTGACTGCCTACGCGGCCATGTTGACGACGCCGGACGGCATGCCGGCGGTCGGCATAGTCGCATGCTGGTGCGGTGACATGGAAGAAGGCGCACGCGTGCTGGCGCCGCTGCGAGCTTTCGGTCCGCCGCTGGTCGACGCCATACAGCCAATGCCCTACCCGTCGATGCAGAAGCTGCTGGACGGGGCGTTCCCGGACGGCACCCACAATTACTGGAAGGCGAGCTTCGTTCCGCAACTTACCGATACGGTCATCGACCTGCTTGTTGAGCATGGAAACCGCATGGAGTCGCCTCTCTCGGCCTGTCTCGTGGAGTTCTACGGCGGCGCGCCGGGCCGGGTCAGTCGCACGGACTCTGCCTTCGCCCAGCGGAACGCGGAATACAACATTGGGATGACCGCGCAGTGGACGGATCCGGCCGAAAGCGAAAGGCATATAGCCTGGGTGCAGGCCATGTACGATGCGTTCGAGCCGCATTCGAGTGGCATGCACCTTCTCAACTTTCAGAGCGAACCCGCGGACCAGGTGATCCGTGCCTCCTTCGGTGATAATTACAGTCGGCTTGCCGAGGTGAAGCGGAAATATGATCCCATGAATTTTTTCAGCCTCAACCAAAACATCTCGGCCGCGGCACACTAGGTTGGCGGCTGCGAGGTCCGGTTCGGGTGGGAAGGCGTCTTAGACCAGCTGCATCGCCTCGCCGAGGCTTTGAAGCCGAGATAGGAGGAAACGGCGCGGTTGCTTTCGGCGCCCGGTGCCGCCAGCCAATCGCCGTCGGGAATCGCGATCTCCAGTTCGCAGGCTTGCGACAGCCGGCTCCGGATGCGCGGCACCTGTGCCATTTCGTGTCGCGATCGGGCCGCGCGATCTCGTTGTTCGAAGCATCGATGAGGCCGAACAGGCGGTCGCCGTCGATCCCCTCTGGACCGACCGAAATTGCCTCCAGGCGTTCGCCTGCGAGCGAACTCGCCGGGTAGCGCCAAAGTTGGGTGCTGGCACCTATTGCCAACTGCATCAGGCCCTCTTGTTCTGCCGGTTGGCGACGAGGTCGTCGACGACCGCCGGGTCGGCCAGCGTCGAGGTATCGCCGAGCGCGGCAAAATCGTCCTCGGCGATCTTGCGCAGGATGCGCCGCATGATCTTGCCGGAACGGGTTTTCGGCAGGCCGGGAGCGAACTGGATCTTGTCGGGCGTGGCGATGGCGCCGATGTCCTTACGGACATGGGCGACGAGTTCCTTGCGCAGCTCCTCGTCCGGCTTCTCGCCGGCCATCAATGTGACGTAGCAGTAGATGCCCTGGCCCTTGATGTCGTGCGGATAGCCGACGACGGCGGCTTCCGAGACTTTCTCG
Source organism: Mesorhizobium sp. WSM4849 (assembly GCF_055811385.1). Taxonomy (NCBI): domain Bacteria; kingdom Pseudomonadati; phylum Pseudomonadota; class Alphaproteobacteria; order Hyphomicrobiales; family Phyllobacteriaceae; genus Mesorhizobium; species Mesorhizobium sp. WSM4849. Next base: position 173,505 of record NZ_JBVVPW010000015.1, on the reverse strand, counting down.
TGCGAAACCAGTGCCGATTCGACCTCGGCCGTACCCATGCGGTGGCCGGAGACGTTGATGACGTCGTCGACGCGACCGGTAATCCAGTAGTAGCCATCGGCGTCGCGGCGGCAGCCGTCACCGGTAAAATACTTGCCGTTGTAGGTGGAAAAATAGGTCTGCACGAAGCGCTCGTGGTCGCCATAGACAGTGCGCATCTGGCCCGGCCACGAATCGGTGATGCAAAGATTGCCGCTCGCGACGCCTTCCAGCACATTGCCGTCGCCGTCGACCAGTTGCGGCTTGACGCCGAAGAAGGGCCGTGTCGCGGAACCTGCCTTCAGGTCGGTGGCGCCGGGCAGCGGCGTGATCAGGATGCCGCCGGTCTCGGTCTGCCACCAGGTGTCGACGATCGGCACCTTGCCGTTGCCGACGACATTGAAATACCACTCCCAGGCCTCCGGATTGATCGGCTCGCCGACCGTGCCGAGCACGCGCAGCGATTTGCGCGACGTCCTGGTGACATGGGCGTCGCCGGCGCCCATCAAAGCGCGCAACGCCGTCGGCGCGGTATAGAAGATGTTGACCTTGTGCTTGTCGATGACCTCCCAGAAGCGGGATTGCGACGGATAGTTCGGCACGCCTTCGAACATCAGCGTGGTGGCGCCGTTGGCGAGCGGCCCGTAGACGATATAGCTGTGGCCGGTCACCCAGCCGACATCGGCGGTGCACCAGTAGATGTCGCCGTCATGGTAGTCGAAGACATATTGGTGGGTCATCGAGGCGTAGACGAGATAGCCGGCCGTGGTGTGCAGCACGCCCTTCGGCTTGCCGGTCGAGCCTGATGTGTAGAGGATGAACAAAGGGTCCTCGGCCTTCATCTTCTCCGGCTTGCACTCCGCCTTCACCGAAGCGATCTCGTCGTGGTACCAGACGTCGCGCCCCGGAGCCCAGCCAACCTTGCCGCCGGTGCGGCGCACGACGACGACCTTGTTGACCATCACGAAATTCTTCGCGGCGATGTCGATCGCCTTGTCGGTGTTGTCTTTCAACGGAATCGGCTTGCCGCCGCGCAGGCCCTCGTCGGTGGTGATGACGAAAGTCGATTCGCAGTCGACGATGCGGCCGGCCAATGCATCCGGCGAGAAGCCGCCAAAGACCACCGAATGGATGGCGCCGATGCGCGTGCAGGCAAGCATCGCGTAGGCCGTTTCGGGAATCATCGGCATGTAGATGGTAACGCGGTCGCCCTTCTTGACGCCGTGTTTCTTCATCACATTGGCGAGCCGGCAGACATGCGCGTAGAGCTCGTTATAGGTGATCTTCCTGTCGTCGTAGGGGTTGTCGCCTTCCCAGATGATAGCGGTCTGGTCGCCGCGCTTCTTCAGATGCCGGTCGATGCAGTTCCAGGAAACGTTGGTCTCGCCATCCTCGAACCACTTGATCGAGACCTTCCCGTCGAAGGAGGTGTTCTTGACCTTGCTGTAGGGCTTGAACCAGTCGATGCGCTTGCCGTGCTTGCCCCAGAACTTGTCCGGGTTCTTCACGCTGTCGGCGTACCATTTCAAATAGGTGTCATTGTCGATCAGCGCATTCTTCTTCCACGCCGGCTGGACGCGATGGACATGTTCCTCGGACATATTTTCACTTTCCTCCCAAAACCAAGCCGTCCGGCTTGACCGCCGTCGGCATCACGGCGAAGCGGCCGCGAATTCGCGCGCATTATTAACAGTTCCGCGGTAACGGCAATATTAGACGTTGGATTTGCGCGGCGGGATGCCGCAGACGCTTCTTCACTGTTGTCAGCACTCGGGTTGGATCGCTGCTAACTACATGTTTTTGCGTCGTAAACCCGGCCTCAGCTACGAAATATCAATAGACGATTAAGCAAATTGCGCGCACAATTTCAAATTGGGAGGAAAGGAGAATCAACCAGGGGACCGCGATGCGCGACCATTCCGAAATGGACCTGATGCTCAAGGGCTACGGCTTGACCACGGCCAAGATCCTTTATCATTTTCCCGATCATCCGCATCTGTTGCAGAGCTTCATCTGGCAGGACTACGACATCGCTCCGAAATTTCCGGTGCTGATCCGGTTCATCGAGTTCTGGCAGACCAAGCTCGATGGTCCGCTGCATTCGGTGAGCTATACGCACCAGAAGCTGATCGCGCCCAACGAATGGCACAAGGTGGACGGCGAGTTCGTGCTGCATTAGGGCGTGTCGATATTCAGGTGAGGCCGGCCTGCGAATGGCGGCTTCCTGCGCTTACCTACAGCGCCGCGCGCCCTATTGGGCGGGCAAAGGACGCTGTAGAACTTTGATTTTGCGCATGACCTTTCCGAAATCGATCTCGATTTCGGGGTCATGCGCGGGCTCACGTACTTTAAGTACGCTCCGCTCCGGTTCTCGGAAGCCACCATTCTCGGCGCGGCCTGACCTGAATCTCAACATGCCCTGTCGCCGGGCGTTTGAGGTATCGAGCGGGGTCAGACCGCAGGCGGGCTCAGCCGGGCAAAACCCTCCTGCCGGCGATAGGGGAAATACGGATAGGGCGCGGTGACCGCGCTTGCCGCGTCGAGCTTCTTCATCTGGTCTGATGTCAATGACCAACCGACGGCACCGAGGTTCTGGCGCAGCTGTTCCTCGTTGCGCGCGCCGATAATGACAGAGGCGACAGTCGGCCGCTGCAGCAACCAGTTGATGGCGATCTGCGGCACCGTCTTGCCGTTTCCTTGGCGACAGTGTCGAGCGCATCGACGACCCGGTAGAGTTGCTCGTCCTCGACCGGTGGCCCGAAGCCTGCGGTGTCGTGCAACCGGCTTGTTTCCGGCAGTGGCTCGCCGCGGCGGATCTTGCCGGTCAGGCGGCCCCAGCCGAGCGGGCTCCACACCAGCGCGCCAACGCCCTGGTCGAGGCCGAGCGGCATCAGCTCCCATTCATAATCGCGCCCGACCAGCGAGTAATAGACCTGATGGGCGACATAGCGCGGATAGCCGTTCTTGTCCGCCAGGCCGAGCGATTTCATCACTTGCCAGCCGGAAAAATTGGAGACGCCGACATAGCGCAGCGTGCCGGCGCGCACGAGACTGTCCAGCGTCGACAGCACCTCCTCGATCGGCGTTGCGGCGTCGAAAGCGTGCAGTTGCAGCAGGTCGATGTAGTCGGTGCCGAGCCGCTTCAGTGCGCCCTCGACGGCCTTGATGAGACGCGAACGGGAGGAGCCGGCATCGTTGGGTCCGTCGCCCGTCGGCAGCGAGGTCTTGGTCGAGATCAGCACGGCATCGCGGCGGCCCTTGATGGCCGCGCCGAGCACCTCCTCGGAGGCGCCATTCGAATAGACGTCGGCGGTGTCGAACAGGTTGACGCCGGCCTCAAGGCAGATGTCGACCAGCCGCCGCGCTTCCGTCGCATCGCTGTTGCCCCAGGCGCCGAACAGCGGCCCCGAACCGCCGAAGGTTCCAGCGCCGAACGAGAGCGCCGGGACCTTCAGACCCGAGGCGCCAAGACGTCGATAATCCATGGTTTTGCTCCTTGTATCGAAGGGTGGTTGGATTTGTTTGGGATCGTCACGACCGGGCGGATGCCGGTGCGCCGAGCTCCGAGCTGCGGTCGAGGCGCAGCGCTAATCCCGCCACGGCCAGTGCGGAGAGTGGCAGCAGGGCGGCGACCCAGCTGACGGCGCCGAGGCCGGGGCCATGGGCGATCACCACGCCGCCGAGCCAGGCGCCGGCGGCGTTGCCGAGGTTGAAGGCGGCGATATTGAAGGATGAGGCCAGGCTCTGGCCGGCGCCTTCAGCCTTTTCCAGCACCCACATCTGCAGCGGCGCCACGGTGGCGAAGGCGGCGGCGCCGAGCAGGCCGATATAGATGACGGCCATCACCTGGCTGTGCAGGGCGAAGGTCATCGTGCCGAGCACCAGCGCCAGCACAACGAGACTGCCGAGGACGGAAGGCACCAGCCAGCGGTCGGCGAACTTACCGCCAAGCAGATTGCCGGCGATGAGGCCGCCGCCAAAGACCAGCAGGATCGGCGACACGGCTGCTTCCCCAAAACCGGTGATCTCGGTCAGCAGGGGAGCGATATAGGTGAAGACGGCGAAGACGCCGGCATAGCCAAGCACGGTGGTGGCGAAGCCAAGGAGGACCGGCGCGCGGCCGAGCACGGCGAGATCGCCGCTCAGGTTGCTCTTCTCAGGCGCTGCCTGGCTGCGCGGCACCAGCAGGAGAATGATGGCGAAGGCGACGATGCCGACCAGGGTTACCGCCCAGAAGGTCGCCCGCCAGCCGAAGGCCTGGCCGAGCCAGGTGCCGAAGGGCACGCCGAGGATGTTTGCGATGGTCAGGCCGGTGAACATCAGGGCGATCGCCGAGGCCTTCTTGTTTGGCGCCACCAGCCCGGTCGCAACGACCGAACCAACGCCGAAGAACGTGCCGTGGGCAAAGGCGGTGAGCACGCGGGCAGCCATCAGTGTCCAGTAGTCGGGGGCGAGCGCGCAGGCGAGATTGCCCAGCGTGAAGATCGCCATCAGCGCCAGAAGCACGGTCTTGCGCAGCCAGCGGCCGGTGGCGATCGTCAGCAGCGGCGCGCCGATGACGACACCGAGCGCATAGCCGGAAATCAACTGGCCGGCGGCCGAGATCGAGACTCCGAGATCGGTGCTGACGTCGAGCAGCAGGCCCATGATGACGAATTCGGTGACACCGATGCCGAAGGCACCGGCGGCGAGGGCGTAAAGAGCAAGAGGCATGGCGGTTCCCATTTCGATGACAGCCAGTGTTGAAGACGGGACGCCGTGTCCTCCCACGCCCCGTCCCGGAAGATCGTGTCGCGGCGTGCTGTGAACCAGCCTTGCGCAGGGCACATTGTCTGTGAAATAGATTCACGAATGGCGAGACCCGACATCAACCGCTCCGGCGAGATCGAAGTGTTTGTCCGCGTCGTTGAGGCGGGGAGTTTTTCGGCCGCCGCTCGCGCGTTGCGGATGACGCCGTCGGCAGTGAGCAAACTGATTGCGCGGCTTGAGGCGCGTCTTGGCGCGCGGCTGATCAGCCGTTCGACACGCAAGCTGCAACTGACACCGGAGGGCGCGGCCTTCTTCGACAGCGGCGTGCGCATCCTGGCCGACATGGCGGCAGCCGAGCGCGAGGCGGCGGCCGGCGCCGCCCCGCGCGGCCGGCTGCGGGTCAACAGCTACGTGCCCTTCGGGCAGCACCGGCTGATCCCGCTTTTGCCGCGTTTCCTCGAACGCTATCCGGAAATCACCATCGATCTGGTTTTGACCGATCATGTCATCGACCTGATGGAGGAGCGCGCCGATGTCGCGATCCGCGCCGGGCCGCTCGGCGAATCACGGTTGGTGGCGCGCAAGCTCGGGCAAAGTCCGGTGGTGGTCGTCGCTGCGCCGTCCTACCTCAGGACGCACGGCATCCCCCGGACGCCGGCCGATCTCGATCGCCACAATCGGATGGGTTTCTGTTTCGTGCGCCATGTCGATGATTGGCCATTCGTCGACGCGGCCGGCGAGGCCGTTCTCGTTCCGATAACCGGAAATGCGCTGGTCAGCGATGGCGAGGCGATGCGGCTGATGGCGCTTTCGGGGGCGGGCATCGCCCGGCTGGCGCGCTGGCATGTGGAACCCGACATCGCCGCCGGGCGGCTGGTACCGCTTCTGGAGGCCTTCAACCCAGGCGACGAGGAGCGTACCCACGCCGTCTATGTCGGACAGGGCAAGCATTTGCCGGCGCGGGTGCGGGCCTTTCTCGACTTTCTGGTCGAGACGGTCCGCCTGACCTGAGCCTAAAGAAGATCGGAGCCAAAGAAGATCGGGAACCGGTCGGCTCCCGAAACATCAATCGAGGTGAGATTGAATTACCTTTTCGGCGCAAAGGGCGCCGGCCGCCGGCCGGCCGCCTGACGCTCGAGCATCCAGCCCGGATATTCGGCCGGCAGCGCGCTGACCTCGTCGAGACGAGCAAGATCGTCGGTGTCGAGCTTCAACTCGGTGGCGGCGAGGTTCCGTTCGAGCTGCTCCATGCGGCTGGCGCCGATGATCACGCTCATCACGAAGGGTTTGGCGAGCACATAGCTCAGCGCGACCGTGGCGACGCTGACGCCATGCTTGCCGGCGATCTCGCGCATGACGGCGACCGCCGCCCAGGCGCGGTCCTCATTTACAGGCGGGAAATTGAAGCTGGCGCGGCGGCCTTCGCCATTGCCGGGCGCGCCGGGTCCGTATTTGCCGGAAAGCAGCCTGCCCGCCATCGGCGACCAGACCATCAGTCCAAGCTTCTCCTCGTTGAGCAGCGGAACGATCTCGCGCTCCAGGTCGCGGCCGGCGATCGAATAGTAGGACTGGACGGTCTCAAAACGGGCGAAGCCCTTGCGTTCGGCGATGCCCAATGCCTTGGCGATGCGCCAGGCCGCCCAGTTCGAAACGCCGACATAGCGGACCTTGCCGCTGGCAACCAGATCGTCGAGCGCCCGCAGCGTCTCATCGATCGGCGTCACCGTGTCGGTGCCGTGAAGCTGATAGAGACCGATATGGTCGAGCTGCAGCCGCTCGAGACTGCCCTCGACCGAACCCATGATGTGGCCGCGCGAGGAACCGCGCTGGTTGGGGCCGTCGCCCATGGCGCCATGGACCTTGGTGGCGATGATCACATCCTGCCGGTTGATGCCGAGATTCCGCAGCGACTGGCCGAGAAGCCGTTCCGATGCGCCGAAGGAATAGACGTCAGCGGTGTCGGAGAAATTGACGCCGGCGGCGAGCGAGCGCTGGACGATCCTGTCGACGCCGTCCTGGTCGAGGCTGGCGATCAGGCCCCATTGGTCGTTTTCGCCGGCGGCGCCGAAGGTCATGGTGCCCAGGCAAAGTTCGGAGACGAACCCGGCCAATATAGGAACGATACGTTCCGTTTCCATTCGTTGGCATAACGGCCTAGTGGTTCTGGACCAAGCTCCGCGACCCGACGATCCGGCGTGGTGGGGAAACAGGTCAGATTGTCCAAGGATTGAGGACCGTCACCCCGGTATCGTCGAAATAGGCGACGTTTCGCGTAACCAGAATGAGGTCGTGGACGAGCGCGGTCGCGGCGATGAGCGCGTCGGCGCTGCCTCGCGTGCGGCCAGCCGAGATGCGACCCCACGACAACGCGACATCTTCAGTAACCGCAAGGATGCGGTCGGCATTGTCCCGCCGAAGCTCTCGCAGCCACAGATCGAGGCGCGTTGCCCGTTCGGGATCGACCTTGCGCAGCTTGACGATCCCGCGTTCGATCTCCCCGAGCGTGATGACACTGAGATTGACCGAATCCGGATCCACTGAAGCTAGCCACGCGGTAGTCTTGGGCAAGCGTCGTTCCACATCCGAAACGATGTTCGTGTCGAGCAGGTACATCAGAGGTCGATGTCGCGGATCATCGTATCCGAGCGACGGTTGACCTCTTCGGCGAAATCATCATCCCAGACGGGACCGGTCAGAAGATATTCTGCCAGTGACTTCTTTTTTCCCGACAAGCGGTCATAGTCTTCGGCAGAAAGCACCACCGCCGCGCGCTCGCCACGCAGGGTCACCGTCTGTGGTCCCTCGCTGCGCGCGCGCTGAACCACTTTGGAAAAGTTGTTTTTCGCATCCTGAAGATGCCAGTTCATGGGTCCCTCTCCTAGCTAGCTTGGCTAGATATATGCCTGACGCGCCCGACTATCAAGGTTGATCGCTAAACTGCCGCTAAGCGAAATGTCCGCTAACGGCTGCCGAAGATCGCCGAGCCGATCCTGACACTTGTCGCGCCGAAGGCGATCGCGGTTTCGTAGTCGCCGGACATGCCCATCGAAAGCTCCTCCACACGTGCCCCCGTGCTGAGCTTTTCCAGCAGCGCGAAATGCGGACCGGGATTCTCGTCGGCCGGCGGGATGCACATCAGGCCTTCGATGGCGAGGCCATGGACGTCGCGGCAGCGGGTGACGAAGGCGACAGCCTCGCGCGGCTCGATCCCTGCCTTTTGTGGTTCCGAGCCGGTGTTGACCTGAACGTAGAATTTTGGTGACCGGCCTTGTCTGGCGATTTCCTTGGCGAGTTCGGCCGCGATCTTCTCCCGATCGACCGACTCGATGACGTCGAACAGCGCGACCGCTTCCTTCGCCTTGTTCGATTGCAGCGGACCGATCAGATGCAGCTCGATGTCGGGGAAGTCCTCCTTCAGCGCCGGCCATTTGGCTTGTGCTTCCTGGACGCGGTTCTCGCCGAAGACGCGCTGGCCGGCGTCGATGACCGGGCGGATATCGTTGGCGCTGAAGGTCTTCGAGACCGCGACCAGCCTCACCGCGCCGGCTTGCCGTCCTGCCTCGCGCTCGGCGGCGGCGATCCTCGCCTTGACCGTGAAAAACTGTTCGACGGCGCTCGCCATCCTATATCCTTGACTCTGGTTTTTGTCCTGGCCGGAGCGTCGCAGTTGACGGGTCCGGCAATCCATGGTGAACACCGCGACGACATTTCCTGAGCCGCCGGGCATGTCCGGCTGTTCGCGCATGCTTTTTAAGTGAAAAACACCCGATGGCAACCGAACGATACAATCCGCGCGCATCAGAGCCCAAATGGCAGAAGGCCTGGGACGCCAAGAAGCTGTTCGAAGCTGACAACGACGACCCGCGTCCGAAATACTACGTACTCGAAATGTTCCCCTATCCGTCGGGGCGCATCCATATCGGCCATACCCGCAACTACACGATGGGCGACGTGGTTGCGCGCTACAAGCGTGCCAAGGGTTTCAACGTACTGCACCCGATGGGCTGGGACGCCTTCGGCATGCCGGCCGAGAACGCGGCGATGCAGAACAAGGTCCATCCCAAGGACTGGACCTATCAGAACATCGCCGCCATGCGCGAACAGCTCAAGGTCATGGGCCTGTCGCTCGACTGGGCACGCGAATTCGCCACCTGCGATGTCGACTACTACCACCGCCAGCAGATGTTGTTCCTCGATTTCGTCGAGAAGGGGCTGGTGACGCGCAAATCCTCCAAGGTCAACTGGGATCCGGAGGACATGACGGTGCTTGCCAACGAGCAGGTCATCGACGGACGCGGCTGGCGCTCGGGCGCGCTGGTCGAACAGCGCGAGCTGACGCAGTGGTTCTTCAAGATCACCGACTATGCGCAGGATCTGCTGGACTCGCTGGAAGGCCTCGACGAATGGCCGGAAAAAGTGAAGCTGATGCAGGCGAACTGGATCGGCCGTTCGGAAGGCCTGCTGATCCGCTGGCCGCTGGCCACTCCAGTCGATGGCGAAGATGAGCTGGAGGTCTACACGACGCGGCCCGACACCATCTTCGGCGCCTCCTTCATGGCGGTCGCAGCTGATCATCCGCTGGCGAAGAAGGCGGCCGAAAGCAATCCGGCGCTGGCCAAGTTCATCGACGAGGTTCGCCATATGGGCACTTCAGTGGCGGCACTGGAGACAGCCGAGAAGAGGGGTTTCGATACCGGCATCCGCGTCGTCCATCCGTTCGACGCGAACTGGACGCTGCCTGTCTATGTCGCCAATTTCGTGCTGATGGAGTACGGCACCGGCGCCATCTTCGGCTGCCCGTCCGGTGACCAGCGCGACCTCGATTTCGCTAACAGATACGGCCTGCCGGTCATTCCGGTGGTGATGCCGGAAGGCGAGAATCAGGGAAACTTCCAGATCATCGACGAGGCCTATGTCGGCGACGGCGTGATGATCAATTCGCGCTTCCTCGACGGCATGAAGCCTGATCAGGCGTTCGACGAGGTGGCGAAGCTGCTGGAACAAAAGACTATCGGCAATCGGCCGGTGGCTGAGCGCAAGGTCAACTTCCGCCTGCGCGACTGGGGCATTTCGCGCCAGCGCTACTGGGGCTGTCCGATCCCGATGATCCACTGCGAGGATTGCGGCGTGGTGCCGGTGCCGAAAGCGGATCTGCCGGTCAAGCTGCCGGACGACATCGAGTTCGACCGGCCGGGCAATCCGCTCGATCGCCATCCGACATGGCGGCATGTCAAATGTCCGCAATGCGGCAAGGATGCACGCCGCGAAACCGACACGATGGACACGTTCGTCGATTCGTCCTGGTATTTCGCGCGCTTTACCGCGCCCTGGGCGAACGACCCGACCGATCCCAAGGCAGCTACCGAATGGCTGCCGGTCGACCAGTATATAGGCGGCATCGAGCACGCCATTTTGCACCTGCTCTATTCGCGCTTCTTCACCCGCGCCATGCGCGAGACCGGCCATGTCGATCTCGCCGAGCCGTTCAGGGGCCTGTTCACGCAAGGCATGGTGGTGCACGAGACCTATCGGGTCGGCGGTGGCTCGAACAGCCGCTGGCTTGCACCCAGCGAGGTGCGGCTGGAGGACGTCGACGGCAAGCGCCGCGCCGTCGAAATCGCGACCGGCGAAGAGGCGGTAATCGGCCCGCTCGAAAAAATGTCGAAGTCGAAGAAGAACACGGTGAGCCCGGAAGAGATCACCGACGGCTACGGCGCCGACACCGCGCGCTGGTTCATGCTGTCGGACTCACCACCCGAGCGTGATGTCGAATGGACCGACGAGGGTGCTGCCGGCGCGCATCGCTTCATTCAGCGCATCTGGCGGCTGGTGTCGACGGCTGCCGAATCGCTCGCCGGCAGCCAACCGGCAGCGGCGAAGGAGGGCGAGGCAGGGACTGTGTCCAAGGCCGCGCACAAGATCCTGAAATCAGTCGGCGAGGATATCGAAAAGCTCGCCTTCAACCGCGCTATCGCCCGCATCTACGAACTCGCCAATGCGCTCACCACGCCGCTCAACGAGGCGGCTGAAGGCAAGGCCGCCCCGGCGCTCAAGGCTGCCTGTCGGCAAGCCGTCGACATCCTCGTGCATCTGATTGCGCCGGTCATGCCGCATCTGGCCGAGGAGTGCTGGCAGACGCTCGGCGGCACCGATCTTGTCGCCGAACGGCCCTGGCCTGTCTATGAGCCGTCGCTTGTCGTCGACAACGAGATCGTGCTGCCGGTTCAGGTCAACGGCAAGAAGCGCGGCGATTTGACAATTGCCCGCGACGCGGACCAAGGTGCGGTCGAAAAAGCGGTTCTGGCTCTCGACTTCGTGCAGAAAGCGCTCGATGGTAAGGCACCGCGCAAGGTAATCATCGTCCCACAGAGGATCGTCAATGTCGTTGCCTGATCCGAGGAAGACAGAGGGGACGCATTTGCTGCGCCGTACAGCGCTGTATGGCCTGGTCGCTTCGGTTGCGCTGGTTTCGGCCTGCACGGTGCGCCCGCTCTATTCGAGCGCGCCGCTGTCGGCCGGCTCGCAAGTCGCGGCTGCCGCCGAACTCGGGTCCATCGCGGTCAAGCCGGTCAACACCCGCTACGCCCAGCAGGTCCGCAACAATCTGATCTTCGCGCTCGGCCAGGGTGCGGGCGAGCCGGCTACGCCCGCCTATTCGCTCGATCTCGGCGTTACCGAACTTGTTGAATCCTCTGCAACCGTGCAGGTCTCGACCGATCAGGACGAGCCAACCGCGGGCACGGTGACACTGACCGCCAATTATGTGCTGACCGACGCCAAGACCGGCACGACGATCGCGACCGGCAGGCGCTCGATAGCGTCGTCCTTCGACAGGCCCCGTCAGGAGTTTGCCTCCTACCGGGCACAGATCGACGCCGAAAACCGTGCGGCGCGCGAACTGGCGGACCTGCTGCGCCTGTCGATCGCCCAGAATCTGATCAAGCACGGCAAGACGGTGGCGGGTTAACTTTCCGGCCTCGATCGAGACGTTCCGGTTCTCGCCGACAGCCGCTTGCTGGCGCAAAAAAGGCCGATCGATCGGCCTTTTTTTCGTGAACGCGGCGTCTGGATTTCAGCCGATCTTCTGGCCGGTCTTGGCCCAGTCGGCGAGGAACTGCTCCAGGCCCTTGTCGGTCAGCGGGTGCTTGACCAGTGCCTTCAGCGTCGTCGGCGGCGCGGTGATGACGTCGGCGCCGATCAGTGCGGCCTGCTTGACATGGTTCACCGTGCGCACCGAAGCGGTCAGGATCTCGGTCTGGAAATCATAGTTGTCGTAGATGGTGCGGATGTCCGAGATCAGTTCCATGCCGTCCCAGCCGCTGTCGTCGATGCGGCCGACGAAGGGCGAGATGAACGAGGCGCCGGCCTTGGCGGCGAGCAACGCCTGGGTCGCCGAGAAGCACAGCGTGACGTTGACCATGCGGCCGTCCGATCGGATGTCCTTGCAGGCCTTCAGGCCGTCGAGCGTCAGCGGCACCTTGATGCAGACATTATCGGCGATCCGGGCCAGGATCTTGGCCTCCGCCATCATGTCCTTGTATTCGGTGGCGACGACTTCGGCCGAGACCGGGCCCTTGACGATCTCGCAGATCTCTCTGGTGACGTCGGCGATCTTGCCGCCGGATTTGAGGATCAGCGAAGGATTGGTGGTAACGCCGTCGAGCAGCCCCAGATCGTTCAGGTCACGGATTTCATTGACATCGGCGGTGTCGACAAAAAATTTCATGGCGGGGTCTCCTGAAGATTTCGCATCGGCCCGAAAATCGTAACCGATTTTCGGGAAGCACGATGCGTGGGTTAAAGTTCTAAAGCGTACTTTGTGCGTCCGGATGGACGCACGTCGCTCTAGGCCGGCAAGGCACATTCGGCGTTGGACTTTGCTCTAGACGAAAGTCGGGGCAAGGTCACGCCTCATGATCGAAGATTCGCCCTTTGTCGCAGCCGCGCCAGTGCTGGTGCCGATGCCCGCCGATCGGCCCTACACCTATGCCGTGCCCGCCGGCATGCGCGTGGTGCCGGGCTCGATCGTGCGCGTTCCGCTCGGTCCGCGCCAGGTTGCCGGCATCGTCTGGGACGGCGTTGTCGAAAAGGTCGACGCAAAAAAACTGCGCCCGATCGAGCAGGTCTTCGACTGCCCGCCGATCGACCGCGCTATGCGCCGCTTCGTCGACTGGATCGCGCAATACACGCTGTCGCCGCCTGGCATGGTGGCGCGCATGCTGCTGCGGGCGCCGGAGGCCTTCGACCCGGAACCCTGGATCGAAGGGCTGCAACGCACCTTCGCCAAACCCGACCGGATGACGGGTGCGAGGATGCGCGTGCTGGAAACAGCCGAAGGCGGGCTCGCCTGGACGCGGTCCGGGTTGGCGCATGCGGCCGGCGTGTCGTCGACGGTCATCGACGGGTTGAAAGCGCAAGGCGTGTTCGAGACGGTCATGATCCCGCCGCGACCGGTGGTCGCAGCACCCGATCCGAATTACGCCCAGCCTTCGCTGATGCCGGACCAGAGCGATGCGGCCGGGATGCTGCGCACCAATGTCGCGGCCGGCGCATTCGGCGTCACGCTGCTCGACGGGGTGACCGGATCGGGCAAGACGGAGGTCTATTTCGAGGCGGTGGCGGCGGCGCTCGACCGTTGCAAACAGGTGCTGATCCTGCTGCCGGAGATTGCGCTGACCCACGCCTTCCTCGAGCGCTTCCAGGAACGGTTCGGCGCCAAGCCGGCGGAATGGCACTCGGACCTGCCGCCAAGGATGCGCGAGCGTGTCTGGCGGCAGGTGGCGGAAGGTGGCGTGCGCGTGGTTGCCGGCGCGCGTTCGGCGCTGTTCCTGCCGTTCAGGGAGCTCGGGCTTATCGTCATCGACGAGGAGCATGACCCCGCCTACAAGCAGGAAGACCGCGTCTTCTACAATGCCCGCGATATGGCGGTGGTGCGTGGCCATATCGGCGGCTTTCCGGTGGTGCTCGCCTCGGCGACGCCGTCGGTCGAAAGCCGGGTCAACGCGAGCCAAGGCCGCTATCATCGGGCGGTGCTTTCGGCGCGCTTCGCCGAGGCGGCCCTTCCCGACCTGAAGACGATCGACATGCGCCGCGCCCCGCCGGCGCGCGGCGGCTTTCTGTCGCCGGTGCTGCTTGGCCACATGCGGCAGACGTTGGAGAAACACGAACAATCCTTGCTGTTCCTCAATCGGCGCGGCTATGCGCCGCTGACGCTGTGCCGGGTCTGCGGCCATCGCTTCGGCTGCCCGGTCTGCTCGGCCTGGCTGGTCGAGCACCGCTTTCGCGGCCAGCTCGTCTGCCACCATTGCGGACATAATGAGCGGCGGCCCGAGGCCTGCCCGGAATGCGGCACGCTCGATCATCTGGTCGCCTGCGGGCCGGGCGTCGAGCGCATCGCCGAAGAGGTCGTCGGGCATTTCCCCGACGCCCGCACCATCGTCTTGTCGTCCGACCTGATGGGCGGCGTGCGGCGGCTGAGACTAGAACTCGAAGCCATCGCCAAGGGTGAGGCCGACATCGTCATCGGCACGCAGCTTGTCGCCAAGGGCCACAATTTCCCAAACATGACGCTGGTCGGCGTGGTCGACGCCGATCTCGGCCTGGCCAATGGCGATCCGCGCGCCGCCGAGCGCACCTTCCAACTGCTCAGCCAGGTGACCGGCCGTGCCGGCCGCACCGGCAAGAAGAGCCTTGGCCTGCTGCAGACCTTCCAGCCCGACCACCCGGTGATGCGGGCGATCGTCTCCGGCGACGCCGAGGCTTTTTACGAGCGCGAGATCGCCGAGCGCGAGCGGGCGGCGCTGCCGCCTTTCGGCCGGCTCGCCGGCGTCATCGTCAGTGCTGCGACCCGAGCGGAAGCGGAGGGCCATGCGCGGGGTTTGCGGCGCGCCGCACCTCAGGCCTCCGACCTGTTCGTGCTCGGCCCGGCCGAGGCGCCGCTGTCGCTGCTCGGCGGCCGCCATCGCTTTCGCCTGCTGATCCAGGGCGAGCGGCGCGCCGACATGCAGGGGTTCATTCGCACCATGCTGGCCGAGGGGCCGAAGATACGGGGCTCGGTGCGCGTGCAGGTCGACATCGACCCGCAGAGCTTTTTGTGAGGTGTTTGGAGTGCATTAGTTTAGTCGGCCGCAGGCGGGTCCTGCAATATATTCCAACACCACACGTCGAGCGCCTCAAAATGCCTGACGTTGGCTGTGATCACGGTAAGCTCGTGAATTGACGCGGTAGCGGCGATCAATATGTCCGCAAGGCCTGGGTTCTTCCCTTGTGCAGAGACTGCTTCCTCAATTTGGCCGGCTCTTCGAGCTACAATGGCGTCGATCGCTAGGATTTGGCCCGCAAATCCTTCGATGATATCGTTGAGCCAGTCAGTGAGATTTGCCGTCCGTTTGGTAGCCCCGGCGCGATCGAGCCTGCGTATGCCTTTCTCTATTTCGGTGATTGCTACTACAGGCACGAATAGCGTCTGCTTTTCACCTTCGCTGGCAATCCAGGTGGAGATGTTTTTTGCAAGGGCTGGCTTTCCAGGCGCGAAAGCGGACAGAATAGACGTATCGATAAGATAGCGGCTCAAAGATCGATTTCCCGCGACGGCGACTCGTTCCTTTCGAGCTCAATTCCACCGGGATAGGTCAAAAGAAACTCTCCGAAGTTCCGGCGCTTGACCGGGTAAAGCTTTTGCATGTCCTCGACCGAAACAATCGCCGCCGCTGGCTTACCGTGCTTCGTGATAATTGTAGGCTCGCCGCTCTCGGCAGCTTCGATGAGCGCCGAGAAACCTGCTTTAGCCTCTCTAACCTGCATGGTTCTCACATTGGTTCTCCTTGTGGTCTCATGTGGTCATAATGTATAGCATTCCATAGCGGAGGAACAGCCCGTCATGAAGCTCCCCGTCATGAAGCTCTTGGTACGACGCGCATCCATACCGAGGCGGCAGGTGGTCCCTGCTAGGCTTGCGTGTTTCGGCAATTCGCCAACGCCCATCTGGCGCATGTCTCTTCCTTCGCTAGAATGCCCGAAATTTCGAAACAGCCATTTGCGAGGGGACAGTATGGAATTTGCGTTTCCATGGCCGATGAGCCAGGGCGAGTGGCTGGCATGGTCGAGCGCCGTCGTGACCTTGCTGTTCGGCCTGCTGCTGTTCCTGGCGCCGGGGCTGGGCTTCCGGATTCTCAGGCTGCAGGTCAAGCCGGAGAAGGCGGCGGCGATCGCCGAAGGGCGCGGCAGGATGTCGGGCTTCTATCTCGGCGTCAGCCTGTGCTGCATTCTGCTTGCGCAACCGCTGCTCTACATGGCGCTTGGCTTTTCCTGGCTGCTCACCGCCTTCGGCCGCCTGCTGTCGATGATGTCGGACGGCGCCAACACACCTTTCAACTGGGCGTCCATCGTGGTGGAACTGGTGCTGGCGGCGCTGCCGCTTGCCTTCGCCTTCGGCTTTGTGCCTTGAATCAAAGGCGAATTCGGAACCGGCGGTCGAACCGCACCGCCGGATGCGACAATAGTGCCTGAAAACCATGCGGGACGACGCATTGCGGTCTTAAAATGCCTGTGCTAGACGGCAATCGACTTTCGGCCGGGGATAGCGGAAGCCGCGTCTCCGTGCTTGGAAAAATGCAGTAAGGTCAAAGATTTAGCCAGAGTTTTCGCTCGAGCCAATAATCTGCGGCCTGTCAGACAAGAGAAAAGACGGTCCGTGGCCCAATCGTCATCACCAATCTCAGGTGTCGCAGAGCGCTATGCGGGTTCACTGTTCGAGCTCGCGCTCCAGGCGAATTCGGTCGCAAAGGTCGAGGCCGACCTCAACAGTTTCGCGGCGATGCTCGAAGGCAGCGCGGATCTTACCCGTCTGATCAATAGCCCGGTCTTCTCCAGCGAGGACCAGGCCAAGGCCATTGCGGCGATCGCCGACAAGGCAGGGATCGCCGGCCTCACCGGCAATTTCCTGCGCGTCGTCGCCCAGAACCGCCGGCTGTTCGCCATTCCTGGCATGATCAAGGCATTCCGCCAGATCGCCGCCGAGCATCGTGGCGAGACCGGCGCTGAAGTTACCTCGGCGCATGCGCTGACCGACGCCCAGCAAACCGAGCTGAAGGCGGCGCTGAAAAGCGTTGCCGGCAAGGATGTCGCGATCACCGTGACCGTCGATCCGTCGCTGCTCGGCGGGCTGGTGGTCAAGATAGGCTCGCGCCAGATCGATACGTCGCTCAAAACCAAACTCAATTCGCTCAAGCTTGCACTGAAAGAGGTCGGCTGATGGACATCCGCGCCGCGGAAATTTCCGCAATTCTGAAAGACCAGATCAAGAATTTCGGCAAGGAGGCCGAGGTCTCCGAAGTCGGCCAGGTTCTGTCCGTCGGTGACGGCATCGCCCGCGTCTATGGCCTCGACAACGTCCAGGCCGGCGAGATGGTTGAGTTCCCCGGCGGCATCCGCGGCATGGCGCTCAACCTCGAAGCCGACAATGTCGGCGTCGTCATCTTCGGCGCCGACCGCGACATCAAGGAAGGCGACATCGTCAAGCGCACCGGCGCCATCGTCGACACGCCTGTCGGCATGGGCCTGCTCGGCCGCGTCGTCGACGCGCTCGGCAACCCGATCGACGGCAAGGGCCCGATCCAGGCGACCGAGCGCAAGCGCGTCGACGTCAAGGCGCCCGGCATCATTCCGCGCAAATCGGTGAACGAGCCGATGTCGACCGGCCTCAAGGCCATCGACGCGCTGATCCCGGTCGGCCGCGGACAGCGCGAGCTGGTCATCGGTGACCGCCAGACCGGCAAGACCGCGATCATCCTCGACACGATGCTCAACCAGAAATCGGTGCACGAGCACGGGCCGGAGAAGGAAAAGCTCTACTGCGTCTACGTCGCCGTCGGCCAGAAGCGCTCGACCGTCGCGCAGTTCGCGAAAGTTCTCGAAGAGCGTGGCGCGCTCGACTATTCGATCATCATCGCCGCCACCGCTTCCGATCCGGCGCCGATGCAGTTCCTGGCGCCGTTCACCGCCTGCACCATGGGCGAATATTTCCGCGACAACGGCATGCATGCGCTGATCAGCTACGACGATCTGTCGAAGCAGGCGGTCGCCTATCGCCAGATGTCGCTGCTGCTGCGCCGCCCGCCCGGCCGCGAAGCCTATCCGGGCGACGTCTTCTACCTGCATTCGCGCCTTCTGGAGCGTGCCGCCAAGCTCAATGACGACAATGGCGGCGGTTCGCTGACGGCGCTGCCGATCATCGAGACCCAGGCCAACGACGTGTCGGCCTACATCCCGACCAACGTCATCTCGATCACCGACGGCCAGATCTTCCTGGAAACCAATCTGTTCTTCCAGGGCGTCCGCCCGGCGGTCAACGTCGGCCTGTCGGTGTCGCGCGTCGGCTCCTCGGCGCAGATCAAGGCGATGAAACAGGTCGCCGGCTCGATCAAGGGCGAGCTCGCGCAGTATCGCGAAATGGCGGCCTTCGCCCAGTTCGGCTCTGACCTCGACGCCGCCACGCAGCGCCTGCTCAACCGCGGTGCGCGCCTGACCGAACTCCTGAAGCAGCCGCAATTTTCGCCGCTCAGGGTCGAAGAACAGGTCGCGGTGATCTTCGCCGGCGTCAACGGCTATCTCGACAAGCTGGCAATCGACCAGGTCAGTAAATTCGAGCATGGCTTGCTCAGCCACATGCGCTCGGCCGGCAAGGAGGTGCTCGACGGCATCCGCAAGGAGAAGGCGCTGTCGGACGATCTGCGCGCCAAGCTGAAGGCGGAGATCGACACCTTCGCCAAGACCTTTGCTTGAACGAGGCCGGACGGACGGGATCAGGTTTGAAGCATGCCTTCACTAAAAGACCTTCGTAACCGTATCGCCTCGGTCAAGGCGACGCAGAAGATCACCAAGGCGATGCAGATGGTCGCCGCGGCGAAGCTGCGCCGCGCGCAGGAGGCGGCGGAAGCCGCGCGCCCCTATTCGGAGCGCATGGGCGCGGTGCTGGCCAACATCACCCAGGCGATCGGCGGCGGCGGCGAGGCCCCGGCGCTGATGACCGGCACCGGCAAGGACGACGTGCATCTGCTCGTCGTCTGCACCGCCGAGCGTGGTCTGTGCGGCGGCTTCAATTCGCAGATCGCGCGCCTTGCCCGCGACCACATCCGCAAGCTTCTGGCCGGCGGCAAGCAGGTCAAGATCATCTGCGTCGGCAAGAAGGGATTCGACATCCTGCGTCGCGACTACGCGGCGCTGATCCTCGAGCGTGTCGATTTGCGTGAAGTGAAGACGCTCGGCTTCGTCAATGCCGATGCCATTGCCAAGAAAGTTATCCAACTTTTCAACGAGGGTGGCTTCGACATCTGCACGCTGTTCTATTCGCAGTTCAAGTCGGTGATCAGCCAGGTCCCGACGACCCAGCAGATCATCCCGGCAGGCGTGACTTCCGCTGCCGCCGAGGCGACGGACGGCGGCAATGCCGTCTATGAATACGAGCCGGAGCCGGGCGAAATCCTCTCCGACCTCATCCCGCGCAACATCTCCGTGCAAATCTTTCGTGCGCTGCTCGAAAACGCGGCCGGCGAGATGGGCGCCAAGATGAGCGCCATGGACAATGCGACGCGCAACGCCGGCGACATGATCAACAAATTGTCGATCACCTACAACCGCCAGCGGCAGGCGCAGATCACCAAGGAATTGATCGAAATCATTTCGGGCGCCGAGGCGCTCTAGGCGCGCTCCCACGAAGGTCTCCGACCTTCGAGCGGATCGCGTGAGAAACAAGAGACGAAAAGGGTAAAGACGATGGCGAAAGCAGCGACCCCCCAGAAGGCGGCCCCGAAGACCGCCGCGAAGGCGGCAGCACCAGCAAAGGCTCCGGCAGCGGCAGCGAAAGCCGCTCCGGCCAAGAAGGCGGCCGCGCCCGCCAAGGCAGCCGCGGCGAAGGCGCCGACCGTTGCCATCAAGAAGACTGGCTTGGCCGGCAAGGTCCGCCAGGTCATCGGCGCCGTTGTCGACGTGCAGTTCGGCGAACATCTGCCGGCGATCCTGAACGCATTGGAAACGTCCAATGTCGGCAATCGCCTCGTGCTCGAGGTGGCTCAGCACCTTGGCGAGAACACCGTGCGCTGCATCGCCATGGACTCGACCGAAGGTCTGGTTCGCGGCCAGGACGTCTATGACACCGGCGCACCGATCACCGTCCCGGTCGGCCCGGGCATGCTCGGCCGTATCATCAACGTCATCGGCGAGCCGGTCGACGAGGCAGGCCCGGTCGACGGCATCGAGATGCGCTCTATCCACCAGCCGGCTCCGACCTATGTCGAGCAGGCGACGGAAGCGCAGATCCTGGTCACCGGCATCAAGGTTCTCGACCTGCTGGCACCTTATGCCCGCGGCGGCAAGATCGGCCTGTTCGGCGGCGCCGGCGTCGGCAAGACCGTGCTGATCCAGGAACTGATCAACAACGTCGCCAAGGCGCATGGCGGCTTCTCTGTGTTCGCCGGCGTCGGCGAGCGCACCCGCGAAGGCAACGACCTCTATCATGAGTTCATCGAGTCCGGCGTTAACAAGAAGGGCGGCGGCGAAGGATCCAAGGCAGCGCTCGTCTATGGCCAGATGAACGAGCCGCCGGGTGCGCGCGCCCGCGTCGGCCTGACCGGGCTGACGGTCGCCGAATATTTCCGCGACCAGGGCCAGGACGTGCTG
Organism: Mesorhizobium sp. WSM4849; assembly: GCF_055811385.1. NCBI lineage: Bacteria > Pseudomonadati > Pseudomonadota > Alphaproteobacteria > Hyphomicrobiales > Phyllobacteriaceae > Mesorhizobium > Mesorhizobium sp. WSM4849. The sequence continues at coordinate 153,063 of NZ_JBVVPW010000015.1, read as the reverse complement.
TTCTTCGTCGACAACATCTTCCGCTTCACGCAGGCGGGTTCCGAAGTGTCAGCGCTGCTCGGCCGTATTCCTTCGGCGGTGGGCTACCAGCCGACGCTGGCCACCGACATGGGCGCGCTGCAGGAGCGCATCACGACGACGACCAAGGGCTCGATCACCTCGGTGCAGGCGATCTACGTGCCGGCCGACGATCTGACCGACCCGGCGCCGGCGACCTCGTTCGCCCACCTCGATGCGACGACCGTGCTCAACCGCGCGATCTCGGAAAAGGGCATCTATCCGGCCGTCGATCCGCTCGACTCGACCTCGCGCATGCTCGACCCGATGGTCGTCGGCGAAGAGCACTACCAGGTGGCGCGCCAGGTACAGTCGATCCTTCAGCGCTACAAGTCGCTGCAGGACATCATCGCCATTCTGGGCATGGACGAGCTGTCGGAAGAGGACAAGCAGACGGTGGCCCGCGCCCGCAAGATCGAGCGCTTCCTGTCGCAGCCCTTCTTCGTCGCCGAAGTGTTCACCGGCGCGCCGGGCAAGCTGGTCGATCTCGCCGACACCATCAAGGGCTTCAAGGGCCTCTGCAACGGCGACTATGACCACCTGCCGGAAGCCGCCTTCTACATGGTCGGCGGCATCGAAGAAGCGGTCGAGAAGGCTCAGCGCCTGGCGGCCGAAGCGGCATAATCAAGCGAATAGGGAGTAGGGAGTAGTGAGTAGAGAATAGTAAGTACGGGTTTGGGCGTTTTGCCCTTCACTACTTACTATTCACTATTGACCACTCACTAAATAGATCATGCCTGAATCTTTCAAATTCGAACTGGTCTCGCCGGAGCGCCTGCTGGTTTCCGAGCAGGTAGAAGCCGTCATCATTCCGGGCGCCGAAGGCGAAATGACCGTCATGGCCCATCACGCGCCGGTCATGACCACGATCAAGCCCGGCGTCGTCACGGTGAAGTCCGCGGAAGGCAAGGCAGAGCGCTACGTGGTGTTCGGCGGCTTTGCCGACATTGTTCCGGCGGGCTGCACGCTGCTGGCAGAATCGGCGGTAGCCGTCGGCGACATCGACCGCGCCGACCTGGCCCGCCGTATCCAGGAAGCCAGGGAAGACGTCGCCGACGCCAAGGACGACCAGACGCGCAGCAAGGCCGAGCAGTTCCTTAGCCAGCTCACCACACTCGAAGGCGCGATACTGCCGGCCTAGAGGGCAGGGGTATCCTTACCCATTCCAGGCGGAGAGCAGCTCTTGGGATACATGCCATTGGTCGCGCAGAATGAGTGTTCTGCAGCGATCCTTCGCGCCCCCCTCTGTCCTGCCGGACATCTCCCCCACTTGGGGGGAGATTGGCAGCTTCGCCGCTGGCGCTCGCTCAGCGACGTTGGCGATTGGCGAAAGCCGTAGTGACGGCTAATCTCCCCACCTGTGGACACCTGTGGGGGAGATGTCCGGCAGGACAGAGGGGGGCGCTGTCCCGCCAACGTCAAAGTTTCTGCATCGCCTTAGCCCCTGATCCGGATTAGTGTCAGGTCCGCCCAACAGTCATTCGCTCGCAATGCCCAGCGCTGTGAAAGCAGCAGCCACACCGCCGTGCCGCAGGCGTTCGAGATGCGCGGCCGCGAGGTCGATCAGCGTCAGGCGCTCAGCACCGCCCTTGGCGAAGCCGGCCAGGTCGAACACCGCCGCCACCGCTTCGTCAGCCGACAGATGCCGAGTGTCGAGTGCGGCCAGGACCAAGTCGAGCGGGTCGGTGAAATGGCTTTCCGGCAAGGATTTGCCGCGCGCCTCGCAAGCGGCGATCCAGGCGGCTACCACCAGCATCAGATAGGCGGGCGGGGCACCGCCGCTCAGCCGCTCCATGGCCGAGGCAACGATGCGCTGCGGCAGTTTCTGGCTGCCGTCATTGGCGATCTGCGCCGTCCGATGGGCAAGCGCGGTGTTCGAATAGCGCTTGGCGAGCTGGGCCGTGTAGTCGGCCGTGTCGAGCCCGGCGTCCGGCGGCAGCGTCGGGATCGCCTCGGCCCACAATCCGTCGACGAATTGCCGGATTGCCGGATCGGCGAAGGCGCGGTCGACCGTCTCATGGCCGCTGAGCAGGCCAAGATAGGCGATCGCCGAATGCGAGCCGTTGAGCAGGCGCAGCTTCATGTCCTCGAACGGCCCGACATCACCGACCATGGTGACCCCGAACCTTTCCCAGGCCGGCCTGCCCGCCGGGAAATCGTCTTCGACCACCCATTGGCAGAACGGCTCGGTCATCACCGGCCAGGCGTCCTCGACGCCGAGCTGGCCTGATATCCGTGCCCGGTCGGCATCGGTGGTCGCCGGCACGATGCGATCCACCATGCTCGACGGAAACGCCACCTCGTCGGCGATATGGCGGGCGAGATCGGTGCCGCGCAAAGCGGCGAATTCGACCAGCAGCCGGTGCAGCGTGGCGCCATTGGCGGGGAGATTGTCGCAGCACAGCAGGGTGAATGGCTGGATACCGGCGGCACGGCGGCGCGCAAGCGATTCGCCCAGAAAACCATGCGCCGTTCGCGGCATTTGCGGGTTGGCCAAATCGTGGACGATGTCGGGATGGGCTGCGTCCAGTCCGCCACCCGCCACCCTGAGATAAGCTTTTTCGGTGATCGTCAGCGTGACGATAGAGGTGCGCGGGTCAGTCAGCGCGGCCAGCACCGCGCCCGGATCTTCCGGGGCCACCAGCATCGACAGGATCGAGCCGACGACGCGCAGGCTTTCGCTGTCGCTGCTCCTGACCGCCAGCGTGTAGAGCCCGTCCTGCGGCGCCAGCGCGTCGCGTGTGTCGGCGCTGCGCAGCGAGACGCCGACAATGCCCCAATCCGTCTCTCCCGCCGCCAGGCAGTCGTCGACATAGGCTGCCTGATGGGCGCGGTGGAATGCGCCGACGCCGAGATGGACGATGCCGGGTACGACGCGGTTGCGGTCGTATCCGGGGACCGCGACCGAGGCCGGCAATGCCTGCCGCGTGCTGTTGGAGAGGCGTCTGTCTGTCATCGTGCGATGGGTCTGATCGAGCTCGTGCCGGGCGTGGCCGGCATGCGGCGTAACATCCGTTTCGTTCCCGCACAATGGGCTGACGTTGCGTTAAAGTCATCATACAACAATCTATTTTTTGTATGTTGACATTATTTCCTTCCGATCCTACCGATGGCCAGGTTGGGAGGAACGACGTGGCCGCATTGACCGATCCGGATTTGCTGTTTCCCTCGGAGGCGCATCCGCGTTCGCTTGCCCGTGATCTCTACGCAGCTGTCAAGGATCTGCCGATCGTCAGCCCGCACGGTCACACCGATCCGCGCTGGTATGCGCTCAACGAGGCATTTCCCGATCCGGCGCAATTGCTTGTTGTGCCGGACCATTACATCTTCCGTATGCTGTTCAGCCAGGGCGTCCGGCTCGAGGACCTTGGTGTGCCAACGCTCGACGACTCACCGGTGGAGACCGACGGCAGGACGATCTGGCGGCGCTTCGCCGAGCACTATTATCTGTTCCGCGGCACACCGACGCGGCTGTGGTTCGATCATGTGCTTGCCCATCTGTTCGGCATCGAAGAGCCGCTGACGACCGCAACCGCCGACCGCCATTACGACACGATCTCGACCTTGCTGCAGTGGGAGAATTTTCGCCCGCGAGCGCTGTTCGAGCGCTTCAACATTGAGGTCATTGCGACGACCGAAGGCGCGCTCGACGATCTCAGATGGCACCAGATGATCCGCGACAGCGGCTGGGAGGGCCGCGTCGTCACCGCCTATCGGCCGGACGCCATCGTCGATCCCGATTTCGAAGGCTTTTCGGCCAATCTCGATCGGCTCGGCGACATCACCGGCTGCGACACCGGCACCTGGGCCGGCTATCTCGATGCGCATCGCCAGAGAAGGGCCTTCTTCAAAAGTTTCGGCGCGACCGCGTCGGATCACGGCCATCCGACAGCTGAGACCGCCAATCTGTCGGATGCCGCCGCGCAGGAACTGTTCAACCGCATCCGCCGAGGCTCGGACGACGAGCGTGAGCGAAAACTGTTTCGCGCCCAGATGCTGACCGAAATGGCTAAGATGAGCCGCGACGACGGGCTGGTCCTGCAGATACATCCCGGCTCCTGGCGCAATCATTCGCCTTCCGTCTTCCAGAAATTCGGCAGAGACAAGGGTTTCGATATCCCGACCAGAACCGACTATGTGACGGCGCTGAAGCCGCTGCTCGATTGCGTCGGTCTGGAGCGCGACCTTACCATCATCCTCTTCACGCTCGACGAGACCAACTATGCGCGCGAACTGGCGCCGCTCGCCGGCGTCTACCCGGCACTGAAGATCGGGCCGGCCTGGTGGTTCCACGACAGCCCGGAGGGCATGCGCCGGTTCCGCGAGATGACCACCGAAACAGCAGGCTTCTACAACACCGTCGGCTTCAATGACGACACCCGCGCCTTTCCATCCATCCCGGCTCGCCACGATGTGGCGCGTCGGGTCGATTGCGCCTTTCTTGCGCGTCTCGTCGCCGAGCACCGGCTCCGCGAGGACGAGGCGCACGAGCTGGCGCAGGAACTTGCCTATACGCTCGCAAAAAAGGCGTACCGGATCTAACGGCGCTTGCCGCCATCGTTCAAACGGGAGGAAACCAATGCTGCATTTTTCTAGACTGGCGGGAGCTACGCTACTGGCCGCCGCACTGATGGCCGGAACGGCAAGCGCCCAGACGGTTCTGCGCTCGTCCGACACGCACCCGGACGGCTATCCGACGGTCGAGGCGGTCAAATATTTTGGCGAGCTTGTGAAGGAGCGCACGGCCGGCCGCTATTCGGTCGATGTCTATCATTCCGCGCAGCTCGGCGAGGAAAAGGACACGATCGAGCAGGTGCGTTCCGGCGTGATCGACCTCAACCGCGTCTCGATGGCGCCGTTCAATGGGCTCATCCCCGAAACCACCGTGCCCTCGCTGCCCTACATCTTCCGCTCGGAAGACCATATGCACAAGGCCATGGACGGAGCGGTCGGCGACCAGATCGCGGCGGCGTTCGAACAGGTCGGGCTGGTGCTGCTCGCTTTCTATGACGGCGGCGCGCGCTCCTTCTACAATTCGAAGAAGCCGATCAACTCTGTAGCCGATATGGCCGGCATGAAGTTCCGCGTCATCCAGTCCGACATCTTCGTCGACATGGTGGCGGCACTCGGCGCCAACGCGACGCCGATGCCGTATGGCGAGGTGTATTCGGCGATCGAGACCGGGGTTATCGACGGCGCGGAGAACAATTTTCCGAGCTACGACACCGCCAAGCATGCGGAAGTCGCCAAGTTCTATTCGCTTGACGAGCACACGATGGTGCCGGAAGCCTTCGTCATGGCGAAGTCGAGCTGGGACAAGCTGACGCCGGAAGACCACGCGATCTTCAAGGCGGCGGCCAAGGAAAGCGTCGCCAAGCAGCGAGAGCTATGGGCCGCCAAGGTCAAGGAATCGCGTGCCAAGGTCGAGGCGGCCGGTTCCCAGATCACGACGCCGGACAAGCAGCCCTTCATCGACGCGATGGGCCCGGTCTACGAAAAGCACGTCAAGGACGACAAGCTGAAGGCGATGGTCGAGGCCATCAAGGCCGTGCAGTGATCAAGCGGCGGCGCGGGCATTCCGCGCCGCCATCCTCTTGCGGAGAGAACCGGTGACCTCCAGCTCAGAACAGAGACCGCCCCTGTCCGGCATCGCGCGGGTGATGTCGCGTGTCAGCACGGCGGCGCTGTGGATTGCCGGCGTCGGGCTGGTGGTGATGACCGCCTTCGTCGCCTGGCAGGTGTTCGGCCGCTATGTTCTGAACCGCTCGCCGAGCTGGACCGAGCAGGGCTCGGTGATGCTGATGAGCTGGTTCATTTTCCTCGGCGCTGCGGTCGGGGTGCGCGAGAACTATCACCTCGGCTTCGACGTCCTGCTCTACGTGCTGCCGAAAGGCGGCAAGCGTTGGCTGAGAATGATCTCGGACCTCGTCGCGCTCGCCTTCGGCATCGGCATGATCTGGTACGGCAGCCAGCTGGTCGCATTGACCTGGGGCGCCACCTTGCCGTCGCTCGGCATATCCGGAGGCTGGGACTACGTCCCGCTTGTCGCGGGAGGCGCGCTCATCGTGCTCTTCACGCTGGAGCGCATCGTGCTTCGACTCTCCGGTGCGCCGATCGACGACACGCTCGATGAACTGCCGCCCGCGGAAGTCGCAGCCGAACTCGACACAGCCAACGTGAAGGTCTGATCGCCATGGAACTCTGGATACTCTTTGGCGTCTTCACCGTCCTGATGCTTATCGGCACGCCGATCGCTTTCTGCCTCGGCGTCGCAAGCTTTGCCACCGTCCTCTACATGGGCCTGCCGCCGCTCATCGTGTTCCAGCGCCTGAATTCCGGCATGAGCGTCTTTTCGCTGCTGGCCATTCCGTTTTTCATCTACGCCGGCGACTTGATGGTGCGCGGCGGCATCGCCAGTAAGATCGTTGCCTTCGCCGGCTCGCTCGTCGGCCACATGCGTGGCGGCCTCGGGCAGGTCAACATCGCAACCGCTACACTGTTCGGCGGCATTTCCGGCTCCGCGGTGGCAGAGGCAGCGGCCGTAGGCGGCTTGATGATCCCGCAGATGAAGGCGCGTGGATATGGAGCGGATTATGCCGTCAACGTCACCTCGATGGCGGCGCTGATCGCACTGCTCCTGCCGCCGTCGCACAACATGATCATCTACTCGATCTCGGCAGGCGGAAAGATCTCCATCGCCGACCTATTCACCGCCGGCATCATCCCGGGCCTGCTATTGGCTCTCGCACTGATGATCACCGCCTATTTCGTGGCGCGCTCCCGCGGCTATCCGACCGAGCCGTTTCCGGGCTTCGCCGCGGTCGCGCATCTCTTCGCTGTCGCGGTGCCCGGCCTGCTGCTGATCGCGATCATCTTCGGCGGCGTGCGATCGGGCGTTTTCACGGCCACCGAGAGTTCCTGCATCGCCGTCATCTATGCGTTGCTCGTGACTGTCCTGGTTTACCGGCAGATGACATGGGAAGGTTTCGTTCATGCCACCCATGGTGCCGTGCGCACTACGGCCATGGTGCTGCTCATCATCGGCATGGCGGCGGCGTTCTCGTGGTTGATGGCCTTCCTGAAGGTGCCGGCAGCGCTGATAGCCTCGATGAACGCGATCTCGGAAGATCCGCTGGTCGTGCTTCTCCTGCTCAACCTCTTGATGCTGTTCCTCGGCACGTTCATGGACATGGGGCCGACGATCATCATTTGCACGCCGATCTTCCTGCCCGTGGCGCAGGCCTACGGCGTCGATCCGGTGCATTTCGGCGTCATCATGATCCTCAACTTCGGCATCGGGCTGAACACGCCGCCGGTTGGCGCGGTGCAGTTCGTGGCGTGCGCAGTGGGCAAGATATCCGTCTGGGAAGCGATGCGCTCGATCTGGCCGTTCTATGGGGCCGGCCTCCTGGTGCTGGGGCTCGTCACTTACATTCCGGCCATCTCGCTGTGGCTGCCGAGCGTCTTCAAATAGGGGTTGGCAATGGCATCGGATACGGCGATCAGCCTGAAGATCGAACGCAAGCCCAAGCTGTCGGAGACCGTGGTCGCGGCGATCCGCAAGCAGTTGCAGGCGGGCGAGATCCAGCCGGGCCAAAAGCTGCCGACCGAGGGCCAGCTGACCGAAACCTTCGGGGTCAGCCGCACCGTCATCCGCGAAGCGCTGGCCAAGCTTGCCGCCGATGGTCTGGTCGAGCCGCGCCAGGGCGCCGGGGTCTTCGTCACCGAGCACATCTCGACGATGTTCGGCACGCTGGCCGCGGACATGGGCAGCAAGGATTCGATCGCCCTCAACGTGCTCGAAGTCAGGTTGGCGATCGAGATCGAATCCGCCGGTCTCGCCGCTATCCGTCGCAACGCCGCGCAGGAAGCAGCGATCCAGGAGGCGTTCTTCGAGTTCGAGCGGCTGCTCTTGAACAGCGAGCCGACAGGTCCGGCCGACCTTGCCTTCCACCGCGCGATCGCCAGCGCCACCAACAATCCGTTCTATGTCGAGATGCTCGACGTTCTCGGCCGGCGCGCCATTCCTTGTGACGTGACGTCGCCGTGGTCCACCGAACTCGCCCAGTCCGACGCCTATCAGCGTGGGCTGCAAGGCGAGCATCTGGTGATCCTGAACGCCATTACATCAGGCGATGCCGAGGCCGCTCGCGAGGCCATGCGCGCCCATCTCAGCGCCAGCCAGCAGCGCTATCGCGAGCGCCTGCACGCACGTCAGATTTTTTATGCCGATTCGGTCAAGGCCGCGGCAACCGAATGATCAATGAGGCAGCCCAATGGGACAGCAATGAATCACACTGAAAACCACACGGACTTCACCTCGCGCTTCGCAATCGACCCTGTCACTGCTGCGGCGATGGGGACGGACGAGCTCCGTCACAATTTCCTGATCGAAGACCTGTTCCAGCCGGGCCGCATCGGCCTGACCTACACGCACTACGACCGCATGATCGTCGGCGGCGCCATGCCCGCGGGCACCCCGCTGCCGCTGCAGGCGATCAAGCCGACCGGGACAAAGAATTTTCTCGATCGCCGCGAAATGATCGCCGTCAATATCGGTGACGCCGGCATCGTGCAGGCGAGCGGCCAGTCTTACGAGCTGCAGCCGCGCGACATGCTGTATCTCGGCATGGGCGCCAACGAGGTGTCGTTCGCCTCAGCCAATCCTGCGGAGCCGGCCAAGTTCTATCTGCTCAGCGCGCCGGCGCATCAGAGCCATCCAAGCCAGCTGATCCGCATCGGCGATGCCAAGCGGCTCGATCTCGGCAACCAGGCGACCTGCAACGAACGCTCGATCTTCCAGTTCATCCATTCCGGAGGCGTGAAAACCTGCCAGCTCGTCGTCGGCATGACCCAGCTTGCGTCAGGCTCGGTCTGGAACACCATGCCGTGCCATGTGCATGACCGGCGCATGGAGGCCTATCTCTATTTCGACCTGCCGGAGGCGGCGCGCGTGTTCCATTTCATGGGCGAACCGGACGAGACACGCCATCTCGTCATGCGCAATGAAGAAGCAGTGCTGTCGCCGGGGTGGTCGATCCATTCGGGCGCCGGCACCTCCAACTACGCCTTCATCTGGGCGATGGCCGGCGACAATGTCGACTACACCGATGTCGATCCGGTAGCGATGGAAGAGCTGCGGTGAGCGACCTCTCGGCTTTCAGCCTGGCCGGCAAACGCATCCTCGTCACCGGCGCCAACACCGGCATCGGCCAAGGCATCGCGCTGTCGATCGCGCGCGCCGGTGGTGCTGTGGTCGGCGTCGGCCGTTCGGCGATGGACGAGACCGCGCAAAAGATCGCCGCGGCGGGCGGACGCTTCGAGGCGGTGCACTGCGATCTTGCCGATCATGCCGCCGCCCAGGCAATGCTCGATCGCATCTGGGACGAAACCGGGCCGCTCGACGGACTGGTCAACAATGCCGGCATCATCCGGCGCGCCGACGCCGTCGATCTGGCGGAAGCCGATTGGGACGACGTCATAGACGTCAATCTGAAGACGGTCTTTTTTCTCAGCCAGAGCTTTGCCCGGCGCGTGCTTGCCGATCCCGGACGGCGTGGCAAGATCGTCAACATAGCCTCGGTGCTGAGCTTCCAGGGCGGCATCCGCGTCGCCTCCTATACCGCTTCGAAACACGGCGTGCTCGGCATCACGCGATTGCTCGCCTGCGAATGGGCGTCGAAAGGCATCAACGTCAACAGTATTGCGCCCGGCTATATCGAAACCAACAACACCGAGGCGCTGCGTGCCGATCCAGACCGCAGCACAGCCATTCTGGCGCGCATTCCGGCCGGGCGTTGGGGCGGGCCGGAAGACATCGGCGACGCGGCCGTCTTCCTGCTGGCGCCGGCGTCAAACTACATGCATGGCGCGGTGGTGCCGGTGGACGGCGGCTGGCTGGCGCGATGAGGCCATGACGAGGATTTGGCAATGACCGGAATGAAGATCTTTTCGCACGCCGGCGAGGGCGCGTGGACGCCGACCCCGGACGGCAATCGCAGGCGTGTGCTGCTGCACACGGACGAATTGATGATGGTCGAGTTCGGTTTCGACAAGGGCGGTGTCGGTGCGCTGCATTCGCACCCGCATGTCCAGGCGAGCTACGTCGCCGAAGGCCGCTTCGAGGTCACCATCGACGGCAGGACCGAGATCCTGGAAACCGGAAGCAGCTTCATCGTCCCTTGCAATTTGGTCCACGGCGTCAAGGCGCTCGAGGCCGGCCGCCTCGTCGACAGCTTTACCCCGCACCGCGCCGATTTTATCGACTGAGGGCGAGCGAACGCAGGTCATTGCGGCGTGTGTCCGGCCCGAAGAGCAGGATCGCCTGTTTTCGCCGCCTCCTTCCAGCACATCCCGCAAACGAAAAGCCCGCGCCTCCGGAGAGACGCGGGCGGGTTGCCTGGGCGCTTGTGCGCCGCGGTACTCAAAACATCACCGCAGAACCTGAACCTGCCGAATTATGGTGAAGATAGGATTAACCGGCGCCCAGGCCGACGCGTTATTCACAGCCAAAGCGAATAGGGGCTGGAATCACGATCCCATATCCGCCAATGAGGGAGATATTCTTTCAGACGGCGCCGACGGAGACGGGATTTGAGGGGTGATCGAATATTCGAATCCGAGGTCAAGGCCGTCAGCTGGCGATTCGACAGGGAGATGTCGTCGCAGTCCCTGAGCCCGCTCTCTTTTTGGGCGGCGCCGAACATAGTAATTCCCTGATGCAGGTAGCGGCGGCAAGCGTCCCGGCGGAGGATCCCAAGCGCCGCGTCCTGAAGGACGTGTTCGGCTTCGACGATTTTCGTCCCGGCCAGGACGCTGTGACGGAGGCGCTGCTGGCCGGGCGTCATGTGCTGGCTGTCATGCCGACCGGCGCCGGCAAATCGCTCTGCTATCAGGTCCCGGCGCTGGTCTTGGGCGGGCTCACCATTGTCGTTTCGCCGCTGGTGGCGCTGATGCAGGACCAGGTCGCCGCATTGCGTCTTGCCGGCGTGGCCGCCGATACGATCAATTCCTCACTCGACCGCGATGCCAATGTCGCCGCATGGCGCCGCGTTGCGGCAGGCCAGACGCGCCTGCTCTATCTTGCGCCGGAGCGGGTCATGACCGCGCGGATGCTCGAGGCGCTGGCCAGGCTCGATATCCGGCTGATCGCTGTCGACGAGGCGCATTGCATCTCCCAATGGGGCCCGGCGTTCCGGCGCGAATATGAAGAGTTGTCGCGGCTGCGCGACATTTTCCCTGATGTGCCGATCATTGCGCTGACGGCGACAGCGGACGAGGCGACGCGCACCGATATCGCCGCACAGCTGTTCGCCGGGCGCGTCGAAACTCTGGTGCTGGGTTTCGACCGGCCGAACATCAAGCTCGGCATCGAGGCCAAGCAGGACAGCAAGCGCCAATTGCTGGGCTTCGTGCAGCGTCATGCCGGCCGCAGCGGGATCGTCTATTGCCTGTCGCGCAAGAAGACGGAAGAGATGGCGGCGTTCCTCGAGAAGAACGGCGTGCGCGCCCTGGCCTATCATGCCGGCATGAGCAAGGACGCGCGTGAAGCGAATCAAAACGCATTCATGACCTTGTCCGGTGTCGTGATGGTGGCGACCATCGCCTTCGGCATGGGGATCGACAAGCCTGACGTCGCCTATGTCTTCCACACCGACCTGCCGGGCAGCCTCGAAGCCTATTATCAGGAAATCGGGCGCGCGGGCCGCGACGGGCGGGCTGCCGAGGCACATATGCTCTTCGGTCTCGGCGATATCCGCATGCGGCGGCTTTTCATCGACGACGAGGACGCGCCGGCGGAGCATAAAAGACGCGCGCATGGCCGGCTCGATACGCTGATCGGCTATTGCGAAACGGCCCAGTGCCGTCGCCAGATCCTGCTTGGCTACTTCGGCGAATCAGCCATGCCTTGCGGCAATTGCGACAACTGCCTTGACCAGACGCCGCATGCGGATGGCGAGGCGGAGGCACGGATCGTCTTCGCTGCCATCGCACAAACCGGCGAGCGCTTCGGTGCTGCCCAAATCGTCGATGTTCTGCTCGGCCATGAAACCGAGAAGGTCCTGGCCAGGAACCACCACAGACTTGCCAGCTTCGGGACCGGTGTGGCGCACAAGAAGAATGTCTGGCTGTCCCTGGTCCGCCAGCTCGTCGCGGGAGGGTTTCTGACATTGGACTCAGGCGGCCATGGCGGCCTCGCCATCGCCGAAAAGGGCCGTGAGCTGGCCTGCGGCGAGGTCCCGTTCCGGTATCGCGTAGAGGCGCCGCGGCACGCATCGCGTGGCAAGACACGTCCCACCCCGGACGTTGCCGCGGGCACGCAAGACCTGGATGCCGCGCTTTTGGCCACGCTCAAGTCGGTACGACTGCGACTCGCCCGGGAGCGCCAGGTGCCGGCCTTCGTGATTTTCTCCGATCGTACATTGATCGATATGGCCGAACGCTGCCCGCGCGACCTCGACGCCTTTGCCGCGGTCAACGGCGTCGGCGCCGCCAAGCTCAGGGAATTCGGCGAGATATTCCTTGGCGCAATCGCTGCGCACCAATCCGGTGTGTCGGTCTGAGGTTGTCCATTACGCTGACGATGGACCGTGCGGGATGAAGTGTCCTTTTATGGCCCACGATCCACCTGTCGGGCATCAGTTCTTACCGAGCTCGCCTGTCCAACGATCTCGCCCTGCCCAGTACGGGCAGTTCGGGCAAGTGCCGCCTTCCGGATAGTCGATTCCCTCCTCGTGCGGACAGCCGAGAATTCCGTCCACCATCGCTACGGAATGCACCCCATGCCCGCGCAACAACGCGGCGATCTCGGCGAAGATCGTATCGCTCCTCCGAACGTCGCCGGTTTCGACAAACCAGCGACGCAGGATCGTCGCCTCGGATTGAGGGGCGGGGACGATACCCACCGCCACCTTCGTGGCGCGGAGGTTATCGGGGCCATAGAAGGCGATGGTGCCGACGGGGTAACTGCGCACGCCCAGCTTGGCCTTCTTGGCGATCCATTTTCTTGCCCGCTGGTCCGGTTTCATGCTTGCTGCTCTCCCGTGAATCGGCAGAATATCGCTATCCGCATATGAGATAAATCAGCGACGCAAGGGTGGATCAAGGCCGGTGACCAAGAGGAAACAATGGGTCATCGCGGCGCATGCCGGAAGGCTGGCCGTGGCCGACGAGCGGGAAAAACAAGCAATCGTCGCGGCCTGCGAGACGTTGATCCGTGACGTCCTGAAACCTCGGGTCCTGCCCCAGATCCGACCGACCGAATGGAATTACATGGTCGATATCCTCGGCTTCTGGGCAGCTGGTCGATACCGCTTCATCCAGCGCTACCGGTCGGGCATGGAACACAATCGCGGCGAGGAGTTCAACGCGGCTTTCGCCAGAATCGATCGCGTGGGGCCAGATCAATTCGATATCTACTGGATGCGGCTCACGGGTAAATGGTGGCGGCTTTACGCCGGCGAGACGCTCGTCGAGGCGCTTCGCATTCTCGAAACGGACGGTATTCTGCATCCAGTCTGAATCGCTATCGCCGGCCTGCTTGCGGTGTCGGTGTCGGCCATTACAGAGCCAAGCGAAAGCGGTCATGAGCGAATACCAGTATTACGAGTTTCAGGCGGTCGACCGTCCGCTCGGCGAAGCGGATCGCCGGGTCTTGCGCGATTTGTCGACACGAGCGCGGATCACCGCCACGAGCTTCACGAATTCCTACGAGTGGGGCGACTTCAAAGGCGACCCGGTCCAGTTGATGGAGCGCTGGTTCGATCTCCATCTCTATCTGGCCAATTGGGGCACGTACCGCCTGATGATCCGTCTGCCGAAGCGGCTGGTCGATCGGCGGCGTCTCGACGGATTTCTCCACTCGGTCGATTGCGTCGATGTCACGACAGCGGGTGAAAATTGGATCGTCGACATCCTGTGCGAGGAACTGGAGCTCGAGGACTATTGGGACGACGAATCGGGCTGGCTCGCAGCGCTGGCGCCGCTGCGCGCCGACGTGCTTGGCGGCGACCTGAGGCTTTTCTATCTGCTGTGGCTGATGGCGGTCGAGGCCGGTTCTATCGAGCCGGACGAGGCGGAGCCGTTGCCGGGGATCGGCCCGATGACTGGCGCGCTCGACGCATTCGCGCGGTTCTTCCGTCTCGATGCCGATCTCGTCGAGGCGGCGGCCGAACGTCCCGCCGGCACGACGGCGGGGGACCCATTGTCATCGGATGTCATCCGTCGTTCCGTTGCCGATTTGCCTGATCATGAAAAAACGACGCTGCTTGCTCGACTGGCCGAGGGCGATCCGCATGTGGGAAACGAGCTTCGGGCGCTCGTTCGGGATCGCCAGGCGTTGCAAGCCTCGGCGGCTCGACCTGCCGTCGCTCCGCGCTCGGCCGGCGAATTGCGCGCCCGTGCCGATGCGATCCGCGAGGCTCGCGAGCGCGAGCAAAGCGAGCGGCGGGAGGCTGAAAGGAAACGGCGGGAGGCGGAAGAGCTAAGCGCTCGCCGCGCCCGGCTCGATGCGATCATGCGGCGCGGCGAAACCGTATGGCGCGAGGTGGAGACCGAAATCGACCGCCGCAACGCTTCCGGCTACGATACGGCCGCCGGTCTTCTGCTCGACCTCAAGGCGATTGCCGAGGAGCGGGGGACGATTGGCGACTTCGCCCGCCGGCTGCAGGCGATCCGCGAACGGCATATCCGAAAGGGGCGCTTCATCGAACGGCTGAAGCCAATAGGATAACATGGCACGCAATAGCAGCAAGTCACAGCCGTTGTCGTAGCCCGGTGCGGGCTTTCCGATGAGGACTGGTCAAAGCTCGCCCTCTGCAATAGGTTACATGTAACCACTAGCAGGGAGAATCGTTCATGGCCTCGGCATCGAAGCCTAAGTCCTCGGGCATGAAGGTGCGGGAACATCGTGAACGTCTGCGCCGGCAAGGTCTGCGTCCGATACAGATCTGGGTGCCGGACGTGCGTGCGCCGGGCTTCCGTTCGGAAGCGCATCGCCAGTCACTAGCGGTCGCGGCAAGCGCCCATGCACGCGAGGATCAGGCGTTCATCGACGCGATATCGGATTGGGGTGATGAATGAAGCGTGGCGATATCTGGACGGTCGCCGGCGGCAAGGATTACGCCGGCAAACCGCGTCCTGTCGTCATCATCCAGGATGACAGTTTCGATGCGACGGATTCGATCACCATCTGCGGCTGCACGACCGACGAGACGGACGCGCCATTGTTCCGTCTGGCCATCGAACCGAACGAGCGGAACGGGCTGCTCGCCGTCTGCCGACTGATGGTGGACAAGATCACCACGGTCCCGAAATCCAAGATCGGCGCAAATATCGGACGGTTAGACGACGCGGACATCCTGCGCCTCAACCAGGCCGTTCTCGTTTTCCTCGGTTTGGCCGTGTCGCCGAGACTGAAGCCGTGACGGTGAGGATAATCGAATTCACGGAGCCGTCGAGCCTCGGCTCCAATGCCATGTCCTGCGAAATCGATCATTTTCGGCCTTCGGCAGCAGGCTCTCACGCCGGCGCCGCAATCAGCACCTGCTTCGTCTCACCGCTGCAATCGCAGCCTGCTGCTGCCGCAAGCGTTCGATTCTCGCGCTCTGGCGGGCAGTGACGGTAGAGGCGACACGCCGGGCGCCCCATAGCCAGTCCGGAATACTGGTTTTCGCGACTTTGCCCCGAGTGATCGCTGTCGCTGACATCTCCTTGGCGACTTCGCCCATGGCCACGTTGAGTTCGACGCAGCTCATCTTGTCGTATTTTGCGGCGTCAAAGGATGCGTGGAAGGGCGATGCGCAACCTCCGACAAGGACGAGGCTGCATATCAAAGGCGTGGCTGTAAAAATGGCTTTCATTCTTTTATCAAGCAGATTTGGCGCCGGACGGGCGAATACCACAGAGATACTCGATCCCAAGCGTTCCCGAGGTACTACTGCATAATTGAAGCATGTGAAGCTCTACAACACTCTGCCCTGGGCGTCATTCCCCTCATTATCGTCGAAGAATTTCGAGAGAACCGCTGCGGTCTGGCGAGGGTGCTCTTCTGGAAAGAAGTGCCCGCCTGGAACGGGTCTTCCTTCAACTCTGTCGGCCCATTTCCTCCAGATAGCCAGCGGTCCGCCTTCCCCGGCATACCAGGTCTCGAGGCCGCCTTCGCTACTCCAAAGTGCCAGCAGCGGACACTCAATGCGACCACCTTTTGCCTGGTCCGCCGCGTCATGTTCACGATCGATCGTCGCAGCGGCCCGATACTCTTCGCAAATCGCATGAACATGAACGGGATCGCGAAGCGCCTCGACATAGGCGTCCCTGACCTCTGCAGAGAATGTTTCTGCCGGCGACCCCCACTGCGCAATCGCATTGTCGACGATGGCATCAGGCGCTGCGCCTATCAGTCGCTCCGGCAGCGGCTCCGGTTGCGCAAGAAGGCTCCAGGGCCAGAAGGCGAGAGCCAGTCTGGCATCCGCCCTATCCCACGCGGCGGCGGTGGGGATGACGTCGAGGACGGCGACTTTGGAGATTTCATCGGGATGGTCGAGTGCCAGACGATAGGCGACCCGCCCGCCACGATCATGTCCGGCAACCATGAACTGCTCAAACCCCAGCTGCTTCATGACTTGAACCATGTCGCCGGCCATGGCGCGCTTGGCGTATGGGCTATGATCGGCTGAGGAGACCGGGCAGCCGCTTTGCCCATAGCCTCGAAGATCGGCGGCAATCACCGTAAAGTTGGGCGCCAAGGCCACGGCGATATCCCTCCACATCAGATGCGTTTCGGGAAAACCATGAAGCAGCAGCAGCGGCGGACCGGTTCCGCCGACCCTTGCGAAAATGGTCGTGTCGTCCAGTTGCAAGCTGGTCGCTGTGAAACCTGCAAACACGGTTCGTCTCCCTCGGCGTGCCCAAAGGCGACAACGCACAAGGTGCCAGAAGGATCACGTCAGCGGCCGTGTCTGGAGTCGAGGCGATCCGCGAATTCTCGTCAATGGCCGAATACGGAAGGTGGGCCACTGATATTTCGATCGGCGCACCCCATATGAGCGCGAAGAGTATCGCCTAGGGATTTGCCATGATGATTTCGCGTTCGAGCCGGTTTGCAGTTTTGTTTGCAGGACTGTTCCTGGCATTCTCCATGGTCACGGCCGATTACGCTGAGGCGCGGCGTGGCGGCAGCTTCGGCAGTCGCGGCACGCGCACTTTCCAGTCGGTCCCGCCGACCAGGACGGCGCCACAGCCGGCCGCGCCGGTCGAGCGCTCGATGACGCCCAACACCGTAACGAACAGTGCGGCCCGCCAGACGCCGGCATCCCAGAGGCCAGGGTTCTTCAACGGCCTCGGCGGTTCGATGATGCGCGGGCTGTTGCTCGGCGGTCTGATAGGACTTCTTTTGGGCCAAGGGTTCGGCGGCTTGGCCGGCATATTAGGGCTGCTGCTTCAAGGGCTGCTGATCGGCGGCGCGATCATGCTGATCATCCGCTTTTTCCGGTCGCAATCGGCACGCAACCAGGCGCCCGCCATGGCCGGTGTTCCGCGGAGCATGGGGAACTTTGGGCGAAACGCGGCAGCCCAGCCCGAGGCGGACAACGTCTCATCTTTCCCCATTCCAGGCATCGGGTCTGGATTTGGCCGGACGGCTCCAGCCTCCGATGAAATTACAATGACTCAGGCCGACCTCGACATATTCCAGCAGCGGCTGACGGAGGTTCAGGAAGCGTTCGGGCGCGAAGATCATGCTGGCTTGCGCCGGCTGGCGACCCCCGAGATGGTGTCGTACCTGTCCGAGGAGCTTGCCGACAATGCCAAAAACGGCGTCAGGAACGAGGTCTCGAACGTCAGCCTGCTGGAGGCCGACATTGCGGAGAGCTGGCGGGAAGACGGTCGCGACTACGCGACGGCTGCCTTGCGCTACGAGTCTCATGACGTGATGCGCGATCGCGCCAGCGGCAAGATCGTCGCCGGCGAAGCCGATCGGCCGACGGAAACAACCGAACTGTGGACCTTCACGCGCCAGAACGGCGGCGACTGGAAGCTCGCGGCAATACAGCAGCCCTAACTGAGACATGGCAACCTCGGCCGTTCACGTCCTCTTGCGAGCCATGATGTAAAGACGGTTGTCGTCGCCCTCGTTGCGTGGCTTTCAGTGGCAAGAACGTCGAAGCCCGCGGCATCGATAGTTACTCGCGATGGCGCAGCGCATCGACCAGGGCCACGAAAGCAGGTGAGGATTGCCGGCGGCTCGGATAATAGAGATGGTAGCCATCCCAATATGGCGACCAACCTTCCAGGACCCGGGCCAGCCGACCTTTCGCGATGTGAGGAAGGGCAATTTCTTCCGGAACATAGCCGAGGCCGCGGCCGGCGAGCGCAGCGTCCAGGACATGAAAGATGTTATTGAAGACGAGCTGCCCATCGACGCGAATTTTGATCTCGCGGCCGTTCTCCTCGAACTCCCACACATAAAGAGCCCCGGACGATGGAAAACGGAAGTTGATGCAATTGTGCTGCACGAGGTCCTGCGGCTTCTCCGGCTCGGGATTTTCGGCAAAGTAGGACTTTTCGCCGACGACCGCGAACCGGAAATCCGGTCCGATGCGAGCGGAGATCATGTCTTTCGCAAGCAGCTCGCCCATGCGGATCCCGGCGTCAAAGCGCTCCGTTACGATGTCGGTGAGGCCGTTGTCGAGCAGGAGTTCGACCTTGATGTCGGGATATTTCGGGAGAAAGCGTTTCAGCTTGGGCCAAAGGACGCTGCTGATTGCATAGTCAGGCGCCGATAGCCGGATGGTTCCGGCGGGCTTTTCTCTCAATTCGTTCAGGGCATCGACCTCGACTTCGATCTGGTCAAAGTGAGGCCCGATCCGCTCCAAAAGCCTCTCTCCCGCTTCTGTGGGGGCTACCGCGCGTGTCGTGCGTGTGAGCAGGCGAACGCCAAGGCGAGCTTCGAGTTGACGGATAGTGTGGCTTAGCGCCGATTGCGATATGCCGAACCGGGCTGCGGCTCGCGTAAAGCTACGCTCCCGAGCAACAGCCAGGAACGCAAGCAGATCGTTGACATTCTGCCGCGGCACTCATGAATCCTTCTGATAGACAAAACTCGATTATACCGAATAAATCGAAAGCAAAATACAGAGACCTCACTTGCGGCAGCTCATGCAATTCGCGCCGCTCGCCCGGCAACCAGCTACGAGCGGGTTGCGCACGTTTCAGTCGGTGCGTTCAACTCGGACAGAGACGGGACCGGGACGGTCAAAGATCGAGACATCGCCAGTGACCTGCCCGAGCACAATGATGCCAGGCGCCGGGACGCGACCGCTCCGGTAGTAGATCACGAAATGATCGGAACTCCACAGCCCAAGCGTGCCGACAGAGAAGTCGCGCTGCCGCGCCAGTTCGGGCAAGGCGGAAGGCAGGTTGCCGGTCTTTTCCTGGCGGAGATGGTCGGACATCTCGATCGTGAGCGGCAGCATCTGCGCCAGAGATTTTGCGGCTTCGTTGTCGGCGAGATCGGCTGTGACCTCGCCCCAATCCGAAGAAATGCGAATGCGCTCTTGAGCCATGGCAGGTCCAACCATTCCGAGTGCGATAACAGCGGAGCTCAGTAATAGTTTCAGCATGCTGTGGTATCTCCCGATCTATGCTGATAGAGCCTGCGCCCTCCGGCGCAGGCTCCATCTCGCCGCTACGCGGAGAGGTGCTGATTGAAGAAGCTGGTCAGCTTGTCGAACGGGATCAGGTCGACGCGATCGTAGAGATCGACGTGCCCGGCGCCGGAAACCCACACAAGTTCCTTCGGCTCGGCCGCTCGTTTGTAAGCATCCTCGCTGAACTCGCGAGAGTGAGCCTGATCGCCCGAGATGAACAGCATCGGGCGCGGCGAGATCGTCTCGATGTCGTTGAACGGGTAGAAGTTCATGAACTTGACGTTGCTGGTCAGCGTCGGATGCGTGGTGATCTGCGGGTTTGCACGTGCGGGCGTGAATTCACCCCGCGGCGTGCGGTAGAAGTCATAGAACTCCCGCTGGATGGCATGGGTGTCGGCGGTCAACTCGTGCACAGTGCCGCCGGTATATTCGACCGCGCCGCCTTCAAACTCGCCCCAGCGCTGCTCGGCAGCGGCAGCAATGATCTGCTTGCGCTGCTCGACGCTCAGCGAATGGTTAAGCGCGTCGCGGTTGGCGGCCCCCATGTCGTACATGCTGACGGTCGCGACGGCGCGCATCCGCGGGTCGATCTTGGCCGCGCTGATGACGAAACTGCCGCTGCCGCAGACGCCGATCGCGCCGATGCGGCTTCTGTCGACGAATGGCCGTGTGCCAAGGAAATCGACCGCGGCGCTGAACGCTTCGGCGTAGACGTCAGGCGAAACGATCTGGCGGGCCTCGCCCTCGCTTTCGCCCCAGAACGGCAGGTCGATGGACATGGCGACGAAGCCCTGTTCGGCCATCTTGGTGGCATAAAGATTTGCGCTCTGCTCCTTCACCGCACCCATCGGGTGCCCGACGACGAGCGCCGGATGGCGCGCATTGCGGTCGAGGTTGTTGGGAATGAACAGATTGCCCGCGACGTTCATCTCGTATTGGCTTTTGAAGGCCACCTTTTCGAGCGTCACCTGATCGCTGGTGTAGAAGTTGTTTGCGCTGTTTGACATATTTTGAGCCTTTGCGAAGGGGATGTTGAAGAGCGACGCCGCACCGAGCGCGGCAACGCCGGCGCCGGTCAGCTTCAGGAGATCACGCCTGCCAAAGTCGACACTGGACTGCGGTTCCGCCGTGCTCTCGATTCCGATCTGCTTGTTCATGCCTGTCTCCTTTGATCGTCTTGAACTGACGCAGGCCTGCCGGGCCATGCCCATTCCTCGGCATGCGCGGCAGTGTTGCGAATGTGTAAATAGAATAGCGACGACGCCGGCGATCAATTAGGCGGCAAAATCCGCATGTCGTCATGAGGAAGATTCATCAATCGGATAGCGCAGGCTCGTCCCGAAGGTGAACAGATTCGTCCGCCTCCGGCCGCATCTGCATGCACAGGAAGAAGATCGCCACCGTGCTCGCCGATCAAAGGTTCGGCGCCAACGAGTTCGACGACGGCATTTGGCCCTTGAGCTGAGTGCACAAAGGTCTGGCGGAGCTATAAGGCAGGAAACGGGCTGTTATTGGGTTGATGGGGGATGTCGCCCGATGCCCAACCCAAATAAAGCCGAAATGTGGTTTTGGGTTGGGCGTACACGAGCTGATCAGGCTCCGCCGTCGTGCCGATCAAGCAACGAAAGCCGCGTAATCTGCAAACCACCTTCTCGTCGGCAACAAGGAGTGAACGTTCATTGCAGCCCCGTCAGTTTTGAACCGACGCGCTCATTTCGCCTTCTCCCTCTTTTTGTTCTTCGGCAGCTTGATCACTATAGCATCGTCACTATTGGCTTCATCGTCGTCTATCAGCCCGTCGTCATAGCTCTCGACTTCATCCTCTTCGATTTTGTGGGTCGGGAACGAAATATAATCCAGCACGTCCGGGTTGAAGAACGCAGTGCGATGATAGCCTTCATACGGCAACCGGATCATGTTCGGTTCGTCGTTCTCGTTTCCGCTGTAGGGGTAATGGATATCAATCAGAGGCTCGATGCATTCGAAAAGGTTGCAATCGACATAGGCGAATTCCCGCCGCTTGCCGGTCGAGAACTGGACCGTGACCGTGTGAGCTAGAGCCACAATCTCATCGGTTTCTGCCGCTCTCGCGGCCTTCTCAATCGCGAGGTCCTCGGGTTTGATCGCGCGCTTGGCGACCAGTTCATCGAACTGCTCGTCGGTAATCATGATCTGGCGTTGGACGCGCTCAACATCGTCTTTTGCAAAATCCGACGTGTAGTCGCCTCCGGCAACCTCTTCATCTCGAATGGCCTCGACGATGGCCCAGTCGCGGGTGTCAGGCATCTGGATTGGCGTTGACAGTTTGTAGTCATCATGATCCGGCCCGTAGGTGTCATATGCTTCACTGGAAAAATAAAACTCGGAAATCGCCTTGTGCCGGATCGCCACGGTACGGTTGCCCAAGTCCTTGATAACGATGAACCGCTTGTCGCACTGCAACTCACAATAGGCTTGCTCGTGCGACGCTTCCGAAATCGAAAGCACCAGCGGTTCGCCGCCGCCGCAGAAATGCACCGCACACTCACCGTAATATTGCAGGTCCAGCGGAGCTTCGTCGTCATAGAACGCTGCCTTTTTCGGCGGGTGCCGACCAAGCAATTCCAATTCGGTGGTCTTGAAGTGCTTTGCCAGCTTGGCAAGGTGGCTTTTCGGGATCTCGGCCTTGCCGGTTTCCCACCGCTGATACGTCGGTTGCGTCACGCCCGCCGCCTCGGCGGCTTGGGTCTGGGTCTCGGCATTCAGGACCCGGAAATGTTTCAGTCGATTGATCGTCATTTGACTCCCCTGGAAAAATTATGCGCATATATACGCATACCATTTCCTGATTTTCAAGGGCGTTTTCGCCTGCAACTTCTTGGCGGAATCTGCCGAGTTTGTCGGGGCGTGTCTCTCTGCCGGTGCCCGGACGACCAGGTCTGAATAACGACTTGGCTGTTGACGTTTCTGCAGTGAGTTCGAGGTCCACTCCTTCCGCGACCCGCTCATTAGCGACTTAGGACATGTGGATCGATAACTGAATCGGGTTTGGTGACGTCTGCGTCGGTTTGACTCATCAGGTTGCGATTCCTCTCGGTAGCTTTGTGGGTTACCGATCAGGGCATGATCGACCGATGCTGCCGCCGACGGTGATCGGCAGCTATATCGCACTATAGAGGGCAATCGGCGGCAAACTGGCGGAGAGGGAGGGATTCGAACCCCCGATGGGCTTGCACCCATGCCGCATTTCGAGTGCGGTGCATTCGACCACTCTGCCACCTCTCCGCGGTCATGGTCCGCCGTTGCCGGCGCGGCGCACTAGATAACGGCTGGGCGGACAGGTTACAAGGGCCAATCTGCCTGATATCAGGCTTCTCTCCGGGCCTTATGGCTCGTCCTTCGATACCTCTGCCGTTTGTGCCAACGCCACCGGCTTGCCTTGGGCAATCCGCCGGCTTGCTTTCGGCCGTTTGCCTGTCGGCCGTTTGCCTTGACTTGCGGCCAACCTTCGGCTAGGGACAGCGCGCAATCGGCGTGGAGGGTTCTTCCGCGCCGCTTGTTTTTTGAACCCGCAGACTGACAAAAAGACGGCCGAACCGCCTGAAGCGGTTCATCAAGGCCGACCGAACAGCGAAAGGCAAAAAATGTTCGCAGTCATCAGAACGGGCGGCAAGCAGTATCGCGTCGCCGCCAACGATCTCCTGAAGATCGAAAAAGTCGAAGGCCAGGTCGGCGATATCGTCGAGATCGGCCACGTGCTCGCACATGGCGAGGGCGAGAATGTCACGTTCGGCGCGCCGTTCGTCGACGGCGCCCTGGTCACCGCCGAAGTCGTCGAACAGGGCAAGAACCGCACCGTCATCGCCTTCAAGAAGCGCCGCCGGCAGAATTCGCGCCGCAAGATCGGCCATCGCCAGCTTTTGACTACCGTGCGGATCGCCGAGATCCTGCTGGGTGGCGCCAAGCCGACGAAGAAGGCCGCGGCCAAGACCGAGGCGAAGGCCGAAGTTGCTGCAAAGGCCGAGGCGAAGGCTGAAGCCGCGCCGAAGAAGGAAGCCAAGGCAGAGGCTGCGCCGAAGGAAACCGAGGCCAAGGCAACCGAAACCGCCGCTCCGCTGTTCAAGGCGCCGAAGGGCGAGCCGGACGATCTGACCGTGATCAAGGGCATCGGCCCGGTTGCGGCCGGCCAGTTGAACGAGCAGGGCATCACGACCTTCGCCCAGATCGCCAAGCTGTCCGACAAGGATGTCGCCAAGATCGACGAGCATATGCCGTTCAGCGCCGACCAGATCATGGACTGGCGCGAGCAGGCCAAGGAATTGGCGAAGAAGTAAAGCGGCCCGGCGCGATCGTCGCCGGTTCGGACTTGAAACGGAACGCGAACGCGTTCATAAGACCTTTCAAGCGCCCTTGCGGCGCATCGGAGTTAGTTAGATGGCACACAAGAAAGCTGGCGGTTCGTCGCGCAATGGTCGCGACTCCCATTCCAAGCGGCTCGGCGTGAAGAAGTTCGGCGGCGAAGCCGTGATTCCGGGCAACATCATCATTCGTCAGCGTGGCACGACGTGGCATCCCGGCACCAATGTCGGCATTGGCACGGATCACACGCTATTTGCGCTCGAAGCTGGCGCAGTCACCTTCAACAAAAAAGCCAATGGCCGAACCTACGTATCGGTGAACCCGATGACGAAGGCCGCGGAGTAGCCGGTTCCGTACGAGAACACCGGCACCCATCTCGGGAACCGGTGTCTGGCCAAGCCAGGAAATGGATCAGGGGAGATGGGTTTCCATCTCCCCTTTTTCTTGTGCCTGGAGGACTGACATGGTTGCCGAAGCGGAAGATACAGACGGTGAAAGTTACGCGATAGATTGCCCGGTCCTGGTGACCGAGCGGCTGGTCCTGCGGGCGCCGCGCGAAAGCGATATCGAGCAACTGGTGGTGCTCGCCGACAACCGCCACGTCGCCGAGATGCTGGCCCGTATGCCGCACCCCTATGGCGAGGCCGAAGCACGCGCCTTCCTCGCCATGACGGCATCGCGCCGGGCCGGGATTGCCTATGCATTGACGCTGGCCGGTACCGAGACGTTCGTGGGTTGCGCCGGGCTCAACACCACCGATCGCGGGCTGGAGCTCGGCTACTGGATCGGCGAGCCCTACTGGAAGCGCGGCTACGCGACGGAGGCCGCACATGCGCTGGTCGATCTCGCCTTCCAGAAGACGGCGATCCAGGTGCTGCATGCCTCGACACGGGTCATCAATCCGGCCTCGCGCCGGGTCATCCACAAATGCGGCTTCCAGTATGCCGGCCAGGGCATGCTGAACTCGATCGTCGCCGGCCAGGTGCCGGTCGAGCGCTACCGTCTCGATCGCAAGACCTGGACCAGCCTGCGGAACTGGGTGCATTTCTGATGGACGCTGGTCAGGCCATCTCGACCCAGACCGGCAAGTGGTCCGAGCCAACCGCTTGCCGGTCGACCCACAGGCGCTTCAGCGATTTGGCGAGCGAGGCGCTGGTGAAGACATAGTCGATGTGCTTGTGGCGGCTGGCGTCGTCAGGCCGCTTGGGGTCGACCCAGGTGACGAGATCGGCGCCTGTGGCGGCAAGGCGCAGGGTGACATCGACGGCAAGATCGGCGGTCACGGGCATGCCGAATTCGTGATCCAGGCGGCCGGCGAGTTCGACATATTCCGGCGATCCGGCCAGCATGTTGAAGTCGCCCATGACGACGAAGCCTTCGGGACAAGGCAGGTCGGGCAGGCCGACTTCGGCGACGCCCGACAGCGCGCCGCCCTCGATCGCATAATTCAACAGGCGCTGGCGCAGAAACCGGATCTGGCTGGCGCGTTCGACCGGGCTGCGATGATCGAGATGCGTGGAATAGAAGCGGATGAAACCGAGCGGCGTCTCGATCAGCGCCTCCAGCGCGCCGCGCTGGAAATTCATCACTTCGAAACTGCGGCTGCGCGGCAAGAGGAGATTGCGCGACAGGTGAACGGGCGTTTTCGACAGCACCATGTTGCCGAGCTGGAAGGTGGTGGTGATGGCGCGGCCGTTTTCCAGACGCGAGCCGATAT
Source organism: Mesorhizobium sp. WSM4849 (assembly GCF_055811385.1). Taxonomy (NCBI): domain Bacteria; kingdom Pseudomonadati; phylum Pseudomonadota; class Alphaproteobacteria; order Hyphomicrobiales; family Phyllobacteriaceae; genus Mesorhizobium; species Mesorhizobium sp. WSM4849. The sequence goes on along the minus strand of NZ_JBVVPW010000015.1, from coordinate 127,305 downwards.
TGGCCTCGAAATTGCTGCCGTAGACGGCGAAGTATTCGGGCAGCGCCTCGCCGAGCTCGGCCACCATCTCGCGGCCACCATTGTTGGGGTTGTTGCGCGAGACCTCCTGCAGCGCGATCACGTCGGCGCCGCGCACGGCATCGGCGATGCGGCCGACATCGTAGCGGCCGTCAAGACCGACGCCGTAATGGATGTTGTAGGTTACGAGCTTCATTGCGACTCCGGCCATGTTCATAAACAGCCTCGCCCTTCGCCCCGCCTTGGTTTAGAGCAGTGCCGAAGGTTTAGAGCAATGCCGCAAGGCCACTAGCAGAAACTCAGCAATCCGATGAAATTTCTCGATCAAGCCAAGGTCTACATCCGCTCCGGCGACGGCGGCGCCGGTTCGGTGTCGTTCCGGCGCGAAAAGTTCATCGAGTTCGGCGGCCCCGATGGCGGCGACGGCGGCCGTGGCGGCGATGTCTGGGTGGAGGCGGTCGATGGGCTGAACACGCTGATCGATTATCGCTATCAGCAGCATTTCAAGGCCAAGACCGGTACGCACGGCATGGGCCGCAACATGACCGGCGCCAAAGGCGCCGACGTCACGCTGAAAGTGCCGGCGGGAACGCAGGTCTTTGCTGAGGACAACGAGACGCTGATCTGCGACCTGACTGTGGTCGGCCAGCGCTTCCTTTTGGCCAAGGGCGGCAATGGCGGCTTCGGCAACCAGCATTTCAAGACCTCGACCAACCAGGCGCCGCGCCGCGCCAACCCCGGCCAGCCGGGCGAAGAGCTCAACATCTGGCTCAGGCTCAAGCTGATCGCCGATGCCGGCGTGGTTGGCCTGCCCAATGCCGGCAAGTCGACTTTTCTGGCCGCCGTCACCGCGGCTAAGCCGAAGATCGCCGATTATCCCTTCACCACGCTGCATCCGGGCCTCGGTGTGGCCCGTATCGACGGGCGCGAGTTCGTCATAGCCGACGTTCCCGGCCTGATCGAAGGTGCGCATGAAGGCGTCGGTATCGGCGACCGTTTCCTCGGACATGTCGAACGCACGCGCGTCCTTCTGCACCTCGTCTCCGCGCAGGAAGAAAATCCGGGGAAGGCCTACAAGACCGTGCGCACCGAACTCGACGCCTATGGCCATGGTCTGATCGAGAAGGTCGAGATCGTAGCACTTTCCCAGGTCGACACGCTCGATGCCGACGCACGCAAGAAGAAGGTCGCTTCGCTGAAACGCGCCGCCGGCCGCGCGCCGATGCTTTTGTCCGCGGTCACCGGCGAAGGCGTCGAAGCCGTTCAGCGCGCGCTGATGACGGTCGTGGGCGAGGCACGCGAAGCTGTCGCCACTCCGGTCGAGACGCGCTGGAGATAGCGATGGTCGCGCAGTCGCTGAGAAAATACCGGCGCATCACCGTCAAGATCGGCTCGGCGCTGCTTGTCGACCGCACGACCGGCCTGAAGCGCGACTGGCTGGCCTCGCTTGCCGACGACATCGCCGTGCTGGCCGAAGGTGGCGCCGAGATCCTCGTCGTGTCGTCCGGCGCCATCGCGCTTGGTCGCACCATTTTAAGCCTCGGCAAGCGGGCGCTGAAGCTCGAGGAGAGCCAGGCGGCGGCCGCCGTCGGGCAGATTGCGCTGGCCGGCGCCTGGTCGGATGCGCTCGGCAAGGGCGGCCTGAAATCGGGCCAGATCCTCCTGACGCTCGGCGACACCGAAGAGCGCCGCCGTTATCTCAATGCGCGGGCGACGATCTCGACGCTGCTCAAGATGAAGGCGGTGCCGGTCATCAACGAGAACGATACGGTGGCGACCTCCGAAATCCGCTATGGCGACAATGACCGGCTGGCGGCGCGCGTCGCCACCATGATGGGCGCCGATCTCTTGGTGCTGCTCTCAGACATTGACGGGCTCTACACGGCGCCGCCGGCGCGCGACCCGCAAGCCCGGTTCATTCCTATCGTTGACCGCATCACCTCCGAGATCGAGGCGATGGCGGGTGCCGCCGCTTCGGAATTTTCACGCGGCGGCATGCGAACCAAGCTCGACGCCGGAAAAATCGCCACCGCCGCCGGCACCGCCATGATCATCACATCAGGCACGAGACTGTCGCCGCTGCTGGCGATCGAGCGCGGTGAGCGGGCGACGTTCTTCCGGCCGAGCGCCAATCCGGTCAAGGGCTACAAGACGTGGATCGCCGGGCAGCTCGAACCGGCTGGCCGGCTGACAGTCGATGCCGGCGCCATCGGCGCGCTGCTGTCGGGCAAGTCGCTGCTGCCGGCTGGCGTCAAACTGGTCAGCGGCAATTTCTCGCGCGGCGATACGGTGGCGATCCTGTCGCCCGAAGGCCGCGAGATCGCGCGCGGACTGGTTGCCTACGATGCCGCCGATGCCGTAAGGATCGCAGGCTTGAAGACAGCCGAGATCGAAACCGTGCTCGGCTACGAAGCGCGCTCGGCGATGATCCACCGCGACGACCTTGTGGTGAGCCATCCCGCAAACCAAGTATGGGCCGGTGACCAAGTAACCAGCGGAGGATGAGCCATGCTGAAGCTGCATGAAAAATCCCGGGACGACACTGCCGCGCTGATGGCCGATATTGGCGGCCGCGCGCGGGCCGCCGCCCGACCGCTGGCCGTCGCCTCGGCCGAGCGCAAGCACGCCGCTTTGATCGGTATGGCGCAGGCGATCCTTCGGCACGAGCAGGATATTCTCGACGCCAACGCCATCGACATCAGCAAAGGCGAGCAGTCTGGGCTTCCAGCCTCTTTCATGGACCGGCTGAAGCTCGACCCGGCGCGCATCCGCGCCATGGCCGCCGGCATCCGCGAAATCGCCGAACTCAGCGACCCGGTCGGCGATGTCATTGCCGAATGGGACCGGCCGAACGGCCTGCATATCGAGCGCGTGCGCACACCGCTCGGCGTCGTCGGCGTCATCTATGAGAGCCGGCCGAACGTGACGGCCGATGCCGGCGCGCTTTGCCTCAAGGCCGGCAATCCGGTGATCCTGCGCGGCGGCTCGGATTCGCTCAACTCCTCGGCGGCGATCCATGCCTGCCTGGTCGAAGGGCTGAAGGCGGCCGAGCTGCCGGAGGATGCCATCCAGTTGGTGCCGACCGCCGACCGCGCCGCCGTCGGCGAGATGCTGAAAGGACTTTCCGGCAATATCGACGTGATCATTCCTCGCGGCGGCAAGAACCTTGTCGAACGCGTCCAGAACGAGGCGCGGGTGCCGGTCTTCGCTCATCTCGAAGGCATCTGCCATCTCTACATCGACCGCTCGGCTGATCTCGACATGGCGATCAGGATCGCCGTCAACGCCAAGATGCGGCGAACCGGCGTCTGCGGCGCGGCCGAGACGCTGCTGGTCGATCGCGCTGTTGCCGCCACCCATTTGGTGCCGATCCTTGAGGCGTTACGCGCGGCAGGGTGCGCAATCCACGCCGACGCCGAGGTGCTGAAAGTGTTCGCCGACGCCCAGCCGGCGACCGACGCCGACTGGGTGAGCGAATATCTCGATGCCATCATCGCGGCAAAACTGGTCGACGGCGTTGCCGGCGCGATCGAGCATATCGAGAATTTTTCATCGCACCACACCGAGGCGATCGTCGCCGAGGATGCCAGCGCGGTCGAACGGTTCTTCAATGAGATCGATTCGGCGATCCTTCTGCACAATGCCTCGACCCAATTCGCCGATGGCGGCGAATTCGGCATGGGCGCCGAGATCGGCATCGCCACCGGCAAAATGCATGCGCGCGGCCCGGTCGGTGTCGAGCAACTGACCTCGTTCAAGTACCGCGTGCGTGGGACCGGACAGGTGAGGCCTTGAAGCTATTCGCGGTTAGAGCCTGAGAGGCGTGCGCCCAGCCACCCCCCTCTGTCCTGCCGGACATCTCCCCCGCAAGGGGGGAGATCGGATGTCGTTTCTGTTTTCGCCAATCGCCGACGCTGCAAGATTTGCGGCTGCGATGAAGCCGCCAATCTCCCCCCTTGCGGGGGAGATGCCAAGTTTTGGCAAAGAGGGCAGGACAGAGGGGGGTGCTTAGCACGATGCTCTCCCCTTCCGAACAACCCGTCCCCTCTCGCTACCTTCATATGCCGCATGCCGGAAAGGGCTTGGCCGTCGGGCTGTTCGGCGGCTCGTTCAATCCTGCCCATGCCGGCCACGCACTGGTTGCCGAGGTCGCGCTCAGACGTCTGGCGCTCGATCAGTTGTGGTGGATGGTGACGCCGGGCAATCCGCTCAAGAGCGCGCGGGAACTGGCGCCGCTGGCCGAGCGGCTGCGCCTGTCCGAGCAGATCGCCCGGAACCCGAAGGTCAAGGTCACCGCCTTCGAGGCGACCCATTATGTCCGCTTCACCGCCGACACGCTGGCCCTGGTCAAGGCGCGCAACCCGGGCGTTGACTTCGTCTGGATCATGGGCGCCGATTCGCTTCGCGATTTCCACCGCTGGCAGCGCTGGCGCCAGATCGTGATGACGTTTCCGATCGCGGTGATCGACCGCCCTGGCGCGACGCTGTCGTTCCTGTCGTCCGTCGTCGCCAAGACCTTCGATTACGCGCGTGTCGACGAAGGCGACGCGCCGCGGCTCGCCCGCATGAAGGCGCCGGCCTGGACCTTCATCCACGGTCCGCGCTCGTCGCTGTCGTCGACCGCGATCCGCAATTCGGCGAACGGATAGGAGTCTCCTTCTCCCCTTGTTGTGGGAGAAGGGAAGACCGCTGATGTCGCATTTGCGGCTGCTTTTCCCCGATCCGTGGGCGATCCTGCGCCGGCATGGCGATTCTCGAGCGAAACCAGACCAGACGCGATCCGGCGCAGGGCAGTCCGCCAGCCCCGGCGATCGCCATTGCCAGCGTCCTCCTATCGATGGCGCTGGTTGCGGTCGGCAACGGACTGATGTTCGCCTATATCCCGGTCCGGCTCGGCGCCGGGGGCTTCGATCCGACCTGGGCCGGGCTGATCGTCACCGGCCTTTCGGCCGGCGGCCTGGCAGGCTGCATCCTGACTGGTCCGCTGGTGCGGCGCGTCGGCCATGCGCGCGCGTTCATGGTGCTGTCGGCGTTGATCGTGCTGTCCAACGCCGCCGTCGGGGCCGGGCCGCACCCGCTGACGTGGATCGCGGCGCGCGCGCTCTATGGCTTTGCCATATGCGGCCTGTTCATCGTCGCGCAAAGCTGGCTCAATGACGTCGTCGCCAACGCCATACGCGGCAGGGTCATGGCCTTCTTTTACGTCGCCTATGTCGCCGGGCTCGGTGTCGGCTACTCCACACTGGCGCTGATCGACATAAGGGCTGCGGACGCGCCGTTGATCGGTATCGCCTTCACCGCGCTGTCGATCCTTCCCGTCGGGCTGACGCGGCTCGCCCAGCCACCGCCGCCGCAGGCGGCGTCGGTCGCGCTTGGCCGGGCCTGGCGGATTTCGCCGGTGGGCGTCGCCGGCATGCTTGCCGTCGGTGGCCTGTCGATGACGATTTCGGGCTTCGCGCCGATCCATGCCACGGCCGAGGGCTACAGCCAGGCAGATGTGGCGCTGCTGCTGTCGGCGATGCCGGTCGGCACATTGATCCTGCAGATCCCGCTCGGATGGATTTCCGACCGCACCGACCGGCGCTTTGTGCTGGCCGCCGCTTCGGCGCTTGCCTTGGTGGCGGGCCTGTTCGCGCTGGGCTTCGACGGTGATGCGCTGGCGGCGCTGGTCCTCATCTACGTGGTCTGGGACGGCGCATCGGAATCGATCTATTCGCTGGCCAGCGCGCATGCCGCCGACCGCGCCGGCAAGGACGACATGGTGGCGCTGTCCAGTTCGCTGCTGTTTGCGTGGTCGCTGTCCGGCTTCATCGTGCCCGGCATCGTGACCGGGCTTTCCGCTGTCTATGGAACGCAGGCTTTCATCTATGTGGCCATTGTCATTGCCGCTGCCTTTTGCCTGTTCGTGCTGTGGCGTGTGGTGGCGATGTCGCCTGTTCCCGCTGCCGAGACCGGTAATTTCGCGCCGATGACGGCGCAGGCACCGCTGCCGGTCGATCTCGCTTTCTCGTCCGAAGAGCAGCGCCGCGCGGACAAGTAGAGCTGGGTCGGGAATTGATAATATCACTGCCTTGTGGCCGAGGCTTCCTGCCGTGGCGCTTCCGGTGGTGGCGCGGGTATAGAAATGCCTTCGCTGTCGAATGCCTGCTTGGCGCGTTTGGTGAGATCGATCTGGGTGGCGAAGAAATCCGCAGCCGAGGTCCAGTAGCGCAAGGTGATGGCGACGTTGCTGTCGCCGACGGTCGCCACAAAGGCAATCGGCGCCGGCTCCCGCCTGACGCGTCGGTCGTTGGTGGCGACGCCAAGCATGGTCTTCTGCGCGAGATCGATGTCGTTCCAGGAACCGATGGTCAGCGTGATGTCGGCACGACGGACGCCGTTGCGCGTATAGTTGCGGACTGGCAGGTTCCACAGCGTCGAATTGGGCGCGAGGACGTAGACGCCTTCGACTGTCCGCAACTGGGTAGCGAACAGGCCGATTTCCTCGATGGTCCCGGAAATGACGCCGACTTCGACATATTCGCCGATGCGGAATGGCCGCAGCGCCAGCAGCATGATGCCGGCGGCAATGTTCTGCAGCGTGCCCTGCAGCGCCAGGCCGATGGCTAGGCCGATGGCGCCAATGGCGGCAATGATCGAGGTCGTCTGGACGCCGAACTGGCCGAGCACCATGACGACGACGAGGATCAGTATGGCGTAGCGGACGATCCTCGAGAAGAAGTGGCGCAGCGTCGTGTCGAAGCCATGGATATGACCGAGGCCGGCATAGATCGAGCGCTGGGCAAGGCCGGCGATGGTATAGCCGAGGACCAGCAGGATGACGGCGCCGATGGCCGAGAAGGAGTACGAGACGATTAGCGCGCTGAGCTGCGCAAGGCCGGACTGCACGGTGAGGAGAGCGTTCTGAGGGTCGATAGGCATGAGGGGGATCCGGTTGGTCAATGCGCCGATAACCCAGGCCAGGCGACAAGAGTTCCGATTTTTCTTCAACTGCGGAACCGGAAGAACGGTTCTTCGTTGGCTACAGCAGGGCTGCCGTCTTGAAACTGCAACGCAACTCTGCCTATCTAAGGGGTGTCACCTGCTTTGAAGGGTGATTTGGTTGTTCTTGCTGCGAAAGGAAATACACTGAGAACAGCACTTTGGAAGAAGGCCGACATCGTGCCTTCGCCGGCCGGGATCAGCGTAAACGACGCCGTGTCCCGCGCCATCAAGACAGTCCTTGCCAGTCTGGAAGACTCCAAGGCCGAAAACATCGTCTCAATCGACATTCAGGGAAAATCGAGCCTCGGTGACTATATGGTCATCGCGTCCGGCCGATCGCACCGTCATGTCTCGGCTGTCGCCGATCATCTCCTCAAGGCGCTCAAGGATGCCGGGCTCGGCACAGCGCGCGTCGAGGGACTGGCCGGCGCCGACTGGGTCCTGATCGATTCGGGCGACATCATCGTCCATGTCTTCCGTCCCGAAGTCCGCGACTTCTACAATCTCGAAAAGATGTGGCAAGCGCCGGACCTCGAGGAAGAGACCCTCCACTGAGCCGCATTTGATTGATGCATGTCGTTTCCCAAAACCGGTGACCACTTTTGGTGACATGCATTAGCGGCTCTTCGAGGCAGGGATGAAAATTACCGTTCATGCCGTGGGCCGGATGAAAGCCGGCCCCGAGAAGCAGCTCGCCGACCGGTATTTCGAGCGCTTCGCCAAGAGCGGACCGGCCGTGGGGCTCGAATTCTCAGGGGTTGTCGAGATTCCTGAGGGCCGCGCCGAGACCGCCAACGAGCGTCGCCGCGAAGAAGGCCAGAAACTGCAGACGCAGTTGCAGCCTGGTGCCGCGCTGATGCTGCTCGACGAACGCGGCAAGAGTTTTTCATCCGAGGATTTCGCCGGGCGCATCGGCCTGTTGCGTGATAGCGGGCGCAGGGCACTTGTCATTGCCATTGGCGGTCCCGACGGTCACGATCAGTCGCTGCGCGATCAGGCCGATCTGATGGTGTCGTTCGGCGCGCTGACATGGCCGCACCAACTGGTCCGTGTCATGTTGGGCGAGCAGCTTTACCGGGCCGCCACTATTCTTTCGGGTCACCCCTACCATCGTTCATGAACCCGACCAAAACCGGTGAACCGAGGGCCCAGCCGCGGGGATTTTGGTCCCGGGCCCGGGAGTTTATGCTAGATTGGCGAGGCTTCGAACATGGTTGATGGTTCCTTAACGAAGCCATGCATAGGGTCTGGCTTCAATGTCTGAAGATTGGAAATCGCGAACGGGCTTTTGGCGCGCGCGCTGCGGCTTGGCAGCGGCGGCGCTTATGCTGTCGCTCGGCGCTGCGTGGGCGCAGAACAGGCTCGAAATAGCGCCTGACCCGGACCAGAGCCGCGCCGAATACGAACGGGTGTCGAAGGAGATCACGCTGTCGTCCGAGCGGCTCGCCAGGCTCGCCGCCGACATGGCGACGGTCAAGAAGGACCATGCCTCGATCACCGCGGCGCTGATCCAGTCGGCGATGACTGAACAGAAGCTCGGCCAGGACATCGAGGACATCGGTGCCAAGCTGGAAGGGCTGAAGGGCGAGGAGCAGAAAATCCGCGCCTCGCTGGCCGCCAGACGCGACATTCTGGCCGAGGTGCTGGCTGCGCTGCAGCGCATGGGGCTCAATCCGCCGCCGGCCATCCTGGTCAAGCCGGAGGACGCGCTGTCGTCGGTGCGCAGCGCTATCCTGCTCGGCGCCGTGGTGCCGGAACTGCGCCAGCAGACCGAGATATTGCTGGCGGACCTCAAGGAGCAGTCGCGGGTGACCGCCTCGATCGAGGCGGAGCGGGCGCGACTGACGGCGGCAGTCGGCGAGCAGACGGCGGAAAAGAAGCGGCTCGGCATGCTGCTCGAAGCGAAGCAGAAACTCGAAGCCGAGACGCAAACGGCGCTGGCGGCGGAAAAGCAGCGGTCCGAAGCACTGGCGGCCAAGGCCGGCAGCCTGAAGGAACTGATCGCCTCGCTCGAAGCAGACAAGGCCCGCAAGGCGGCGGCCGCGGCGAAGGCAGCCGAGCAGAAGGCCGCAGAGCAGAAGGCAGCGGGCGCCGACAAGGCTCCGGCGCAGACGGCTCCGGCACAGAAGGCCCCGGAACAGACGGAACTGGCGGCCCTGCCGGTGCCGGAGGCCAACCGGCTCACCGCCGCTGCACCGTTTTCGGCGCTTCAGGGGCAGATCGCGCTGCCCGTCACCGGCAAGATCAAGCGGCGGTTCGGGGCCAGCGACGGTAACGGCGCAGTGATGCTCGGTGACATGGTTGCGACACAATCGGGAGCCATCGTCACCGCGCCAGCGGACGGAAATGTGCTTTATGCGGGACCTTTTCGCTCTTATGGTCAACTCTTGATCCTGAACGCAGGTGACGGCTATCATGTCGTTCTCGCGGGGATGAGCAGAATCAGCGTCGCGTCTGGCCAGTCGGTGCTCGCAGGAGAGCCGGTTGGCGCGATGGGAGAGGCCCGGGTGGCGAGCACCTCGGCATCGAAGAATGGAAATGCCACGCCGGAACTCTATGTTGAGTTCCGCAAGGATGGAAAACCCGTCGATCCGACCCCATGGTGGGCGGACCGTTTCTCTGGAAGGACGTGAGATGATGCGGAAACTTTCGCTTCTGTTTGCCGGTGCGCTGATGGGCGCATCTGCGATGAGCCTGGTTTATGGCGCCCCCGGCTCGACGGCGAACGCTGCGGGCTCCGAGACCTATAAGCAGCTGGCGATCTTCGGTGACATCTTCGAGCGGGTGCGCGCGCAATATGTGACGCCGCCCGACGACAAGTCGCTGATCGAAAACGCCATCAACGGCATGCTTACCTCGCTCGACCCGCACTCCTCGTATATGAACGCCGAAGAGGCGCAGGACATGCGCGTGCAGACCAAGGGCGAGTTCGGCGGCCTCGGCATTGAGGTCACCATGGAGAACGACCTGGTCAAGGTGATCACGCCGATCGACGATACGCCGGCCGCCAAGGCGGGCGTGCTCGCCGGCGACTATATTGCCAAGATCGACGGCGAGGAGGTTCGCGGCCTGAGCCTCAACGACGCGGTCGAGAAGATGCGCGGGCTGGTCAACACGCCGATCAAGCTCACTATCCTGCGCGAGGGCGCCGACAAGCCGATCGAACTGACGGTGGTGCGCGACATCATCAAGGTCAAGGCGGTCAAGTTCCGGGTCGAGAACGACATCGGCTACATGAAGATCACCTCCTTCACCGAAAAGACCCATGACGACCTCGAGAACGCCATCGACACCATCAGGAAGCAGGTGCCGAACGAAAAGCTCAAGGGCTACGTGCTCGATCTGCGCCTCAATCCGGGCGGGTTGCTCGACCAGGCGGTGAGCGTGTCCGACGCTTTCCTCACCCGTGGCGAGATCGTCTCGACGCGCGGCCGCGATCCGAAGGACGTCACCCGCTTCGACGCGCGGGCGGGCGATGACATCGACGGCAAGCCGCTGGTCGTGCTCGTCAATGGCGGCTCGGCCAGTGCGTCCGAAATCGTCGCCGGCGCGCTGCAGGACCTGCGCCGCGCCACGGTGGTCGGCACGCAGTCCTTCGGCAAGGGGTCGGTGCAGACCATCGTCCCGCTCGGCGAGAACGGCGCGCTGCGCCTGACGACGGCGCTCTATTACACGCCGTCCGGCAAGTCGATCCAGGGCAAGGGCATCACGCCGGACATCAAGGTCGACCAGCCGTTGCCGCCGGACCTGCAGGGCAGGGATCTGACGCGCGGCGAGTCGGACCTCAAGGGCCACATCAAGGGCAGCGACGAGGGCGATACCGGTTCGGGCTCGGCAGCCTATGTGCCGCCGGAGCCGAAGGACGACCTGCAGCTCATCTTTGCCGAGCAGTTGCTGCGCGGCGAAAAGACCGATCCGGCGTTCCCGCCGAATCCGGACAAGGCTGTGCTGAACCAGTAGGGGCCGTGCTGAACCAGTAAAGGTCGATCAGCCGGACAACAGGTCTGGCTGCCTGATCGAAGCGATGTAATGCTGCCGGGGCTGCAAGGCCCCGGCAGTTTGATTCGGGGGAACCGCGGCTGGGGATGCGGCTTGGCTGACATTGGCAATGACATCGAACGCCCGCTAGGGCAGGCCGTCCGGCCGCCGCGCGCGGCCCGCAGGATCAGCGCCGGTGTGGTCGCGGCCACGCTTCTGGTGCTGGCCGTAATCAGCGTCTCCGGCGCGATTGCGCTGCGCGAAAGGCCGTTTCGAAAGCCGGAAGAAGTCGCCGTTTCGACACCGAAGACGACAGCGGTGGTCGAACCCGCAGCGCCGGCCAATGAGCCGGCATCGAAGGCGGAAGCAGCATCCAAGATGGGCGGGCCGCAGATCATCCATATGCCGACCGAAGTTGACGGTGGTCCGCCCAAGGCGGCCATTGTCATTCGCGACCCTTCGACGATCGGCCAGAACCTGAGGATCGCGCATATTCCCGACAAGGCGCTGGTCGAGGCCGGCGAAACCGGCCCATTGCCGGTTCGTGCCGCTGACGGCAGGCGGCCGTTCGATGTCTATGCGCGGCCGTGGTCCGGTGCGCGCGGTGCGCGTGTGGCGATTGTCATCGGCGGGCTAGCCGTGTCGCAGACCGGCACGCAGTCGGCCATCGCCAAGCTGCCGGCCGAAGTGACGCTGGGCTTTGCGCCGCAGGGCAACAGCATCGGCCGATGGATGCAGGCGGCGCGGCAGAGAGGCCATGAGATCGTCATGCAGGTGCCGCTCGAACCGTTCGATTATCCGAACGTCAATCCCGGCCGCAACACGCTGACGGTCACGGCGACGGCGGATGAGAATTTGAAGAATTTGCGCTGGGCGCTGTCGCGGACGACCAACTACACCGGCGTCATGAACTATATGGGCGCGCGTTTTTCGGCCGATGCGGCGGCGATGGGGCCGCTGATGGACGAGCTCGGCAGGCGCGGCCTGGCCTATGTCGACGACGGTTCGTCGGCGCGCAGCCTGGCACCCAACCTGGCGTTGAAAAACGGCGTGCCGTTCGCCGCCGGTGACACGTCGATCGACGCCGTGCGGGACCGCGGCGCCATATTGAAGAAGCTGGACGAACTGGAAGCCACCGCGCGGGCAAAAGGCTTTGCTGTCGGCATCGGCTCGGCCTTCGACCTGACGGTCGACACCGTGTCGTTTTGGGTGAGCGAGGCCAAGAAACGCGGCATCGAGATCGTGCCGATTTCGGCGGTGGCGGTGGATCCGGAAAAAGGTTGAGCATGGCGAAGAAAAAACCGGTCGATCCCGACACGCTGCCTTATCGTCGCTGTGTCGGACTGATGATCCTCAACGGTGATGGGCTGGTCTGGGTCGGGCATCGCATTGCCGAGCCGGACAGCGAATTCGCCGGCACGACGCAACTCTGGCAGATGCCGCAGGGCGGCATCGACAAGAGCGAAGAGCCGCTGCAGGCGGCGCAGAGGGAACTCTACGAGGAAACCGGCATGCGCAGCGTCTCGTTGCTGGACGAGGCGCCGAACTGGATATATTACGACCTGCCGGCCCATCTGGTCGGCATCGCCTTCAAGGGGAAATATCGGGGCCAGACGCAAAAATGGTTCGCCTTCCGCTTTCACGGCGACGTGAGCGAGATTGAGATCAATCCGCCGCCGGGCGGCCACACCGCCGAGTTCGATAACTGGGCTTGGCGGCCGATGCAGGAATTGCCCGACCTGATCGTGCCGTTCAAACGTCAGGTCTATGAGGACGTGGTTGCGGCGTTCCGGCATCTGATTGCGTAGCTTGGCGCAAGCCGCGCTCGCGCCGACCACGGTTGCCGCGTCAGCACGGTGGCTTTATTGATGGCCAATCCGCTGCAGAAGGGGTTGGCATGAACGAGGCCTCCAAAAAATCTCTTTCTGAAAGGGTCGCCGTCAAAGCCGCGCCGATCAGCGAAGCGGCGGCCGGCGCCATATTGACCGTCGATCTCGGCGCCATCCGCGCAAATTACCGGCGGCTCAAGGCGCGCTTGGGTGGCGTCGGCTGCGCGGGTGTCGTCAAGGCCGACGGCTACGGGCTCGGCGGGGCCCAAGTGGCGGCGGCGCTGGCGGCCGAAGGCTGCGCTATTTTTTTCGTCGCGCATCTAACCGAAGGGGTCTTGCTGCGCCAGGCGCTCGGCGCACGGCCAGCGATCTATGTGCTGAACGGCATTCAGCGGGGCGCTGAAAGCGAAGCCGTCGACGCGGAGTTGGGCGCGGTCATCAACAGCGCCGACCAACTCGCCGCCTGGCGCGCGGCGGCGCAGCGGGCCGGCCGCAAGCTCAAGGCTGCAATCCAGGTCGACAGCGGCATGTCGCGGCTCGGCATGGCGGCAGCCGAGGTGGAGGCCGTCGCTGCCGATCCGCAGGCTTTCGACAGTATCGACGTCACCTTCGTGATGAGCCATCTCGCTCGCGCCGACGAGCCCGAGCATCCGGCCAACGAGCAGCAGCGGCTGGAATTCGAGCGGCTGCGCAGGATGCTGCCAAAGGCGCCGGCCTCGCTAGCCAACTCCTCCGGCATCTTCCTTGGGCAGCCCTTTCATTACGACCTCGCCCGGCCCGGTGCGGCGCTCTACGGCATCAATCCGACGCCAGCGGTGGAAAATCCGATGCTGCCGGTGGTGCGGCTTCAGGCAAAGGTCATCCAGACGCGCAGCCTCGATAGGGGAGCTGGCGTTGGCTATGGCCATATTTTTCAGGTGACCGATTCGCTGGCCGCCGCAACGATCTCGCTAGGCTATGCCGATGGCTGGCATCGACGCGCGGCCTCAGCCGCCTGGTTCGAAAATGTGCGCTTGCCATTCCTTGGCCGTGTATCGATGGATTCGATCGTTCTCGACATTTCGGCCCTGCCGCCCGACAGGCTGAAGCCGGGCGACCTCGTCGAACTGATCGGACCGTCGCAGACGGTGGACCAGGTGGCCGGCCATGCCGGCACCATTGGCTATGAAATCCTGACCAGCCTCGGACACCGCTTTCACCGGCGCTATGTGAATGGATAGCGCGCGGGCTTTTTTAGGCATGTCGTTGTCCCAAAACCGCTGCGTACTTTTGGGCGACATGCTTGGGCACTTGGCGGACGCCGTAAAATCCGGCAGACAGAAAGCCACGATGCCCCGCACCAAAACCCCTGACAAGACGTCGTTCTGGAGAACTATGCGATGAAGATCTTCGTGCTGGGCGGCGGCGTTATCGGGGTCACCACCGCTTATTATCTCGCCGAGGCCGGCCATGAAGTGACGGTGATCGACCGCCAGAAGGGCCCGGCGCTGGAAACCAGCTTTGCCAATGCCGGCGAGATCTCGCCCGGCTACGCCTCGCCCTGGGCCGGTCCCGGCGTCCCGTTGAAGGCGATCAAATGGCTGTTGATGAAGCATGGTCCGCTGGTGGTGCGGCCGACTCTCGATCCGCATATGTGGGTATGGCTGGTCAGGATGCTGCGCAACTGCACGGCCGAGCGCTATGCGGTGAACAAGGCCCGCATGGTACCTTTGGCCGAATACAGCCGCGACACGCTGAAAGCGCTGCGCGAGGCGACCGGCATCGCCTATGACGAGCGCGCCAAGGGAACGCTGCAGCTTTTTCGCACGCAACAGCAGCTCGACGGCACTGCCGGCGATGTCGAGGTGCTGAAGACATACGGCGTTCCCTACGAGATCCTCGATCCCGACCGCTGCATCGCGGCTGAGCCAGGGCTGGCAGGGGTGCGTGAAAAATTCGTCGGCGGCCTGCGACTGCCGGGTGACGAAACCGGTGACTGCAAGATGTTCACCGACCGTCTGGCCGAGCTCTGCGTGGCGCGCGGCGTCACCTTCGAATACGACACGTCGATCAGGCGGATTGTCCGCAAGCGCAACCGTATCGCCAACATCAATACGAGCAAAGGTTGGAAGGCTGCCGACGCCTATGTGATGGCGATGGGCAGCTATTCGGCCAAGTTCATGCGCAGCCTGAAACGACCCATCCCGGTCTATCCGGTCAAGGGCTATTCGATCACCGTGCCGATCAAGGATGCTGCCGCAGCACCGGTGTCGACGGTGATGGACGAGACCTACAAGGTGGCGATCACCAGGCTCGGCGGCCGCATCCGGGTCGGTGGCACGGCGGAGATTTCCGGCTTCGACCTGACGCTGCATGAATCGCGGCGGCGCACGCTCGAACATTCGCTCGGCGACCTATTTCCAGGCAGCGGCGACATGCGGTCGGCGACCTTTTGGTGCGGGTTGCGGCCGATGACGCCGGACGGGCCGCCGCTAATCGGCCGCACCGAGTTTTCCAACCTCTATCTCAACACCGGCCACGGTACGCTCGGCTGGACCATGGCCTGCGGCTCGGCCAAGGTCCTGGCCGACATCATTTCCAGCTGGGTGCCGGACATCAATGTCCGCGATCTTGGACCGGAGCGATACCAGCGGTAGGATCGGAAGGGTCCTTCATCCATTTGAGCGGGGTGAGAAACTTGCCGCGCAATTTGGGATCAAGGTTCAACACACTTCGCCGCGTCAGATGAATATCGTCAGACGAACAGGCTTCGCTCCCGTTCCACCGCCTTGGTGATGAAGCTCGCGACGATCTGGACGCGGCGCAGCGGCCTGACCGATTCGTGATAGACCAGCCAGTAGGCGCGGCGGATGGGCGCGACAATGTCGACAGCCACCAGTTCCGGCATCGAACGGGCGAGGAAGGTGTGCAGGATACCGATGCCGGCGCCGGAGCGCACCGCTTCGGCCTGGCCGAGTGCCGAGGAGATGGCGAAGCTCGTGCGCCAGTCGGCACTGAACTCGGCCGCATAGTCGAGCGAGGGGCTGACGATGAGATCCGGCACATAGCCGATCAGCGTGTGCCGGCCGAGCTCGGCCAGCGTCTGGGGCAGGCCATGCGCTTCGGTATAGGCGCGGGACGCGAACAGGCCGAGCGTGTAATCGACCAGCTTTCCCGCCACCAGCCTGCCTTCGGTCGGCCGCTCCACTGTGATGGCGATGTCGGCCTCGCGCCTGGACAACGAGAAGGAACGCGGCACCGGCACCAACTGGATGGTGAGTTCGCGGTGAAGCGCCGTCAGTGCGCCGAGTCGTTTGGCCAGGAAGGCGACGCCGAAACCATCAGGCGCGCCGATGCGCACGGTGCCGGAGACATCGTCGCCTTCGCCCGCCAAGGTCGAGCGCGCGGCGATCATGTCGCCTTCCATGCGCTCGGCGATGTCAAGGAAACGCTCGCCCGCCGGCGTCAACTCGCTGCCGGTGGTCAGCCGGCGAAAGAGTTTTGTGCGCAACGCATCCTCGAGTGCGGCGACGCGGCGCGAGACGGTGGCGTGGTTGAGCTCCAGCCGCTTGGCCGCGCCAAGGATCTGGCCGGCACGCGCCACCGCCAGAAAGATGCGGACGTCATCCCAGTTCATGAGGAGGGTCCGCTTCAATAGCGAGCGCCGCGTTCCCGCCCACCCCCCTCTGTCCTGCCGGACATCTCCCCCGCAAGGGGGGAGATCGGATGTCGCATTGGCTTTCGCCAATCTCCAACGTTGCAGAAAGGGCGGTAAGGCTGAAGCTGCCAATCTCCCCCCTTGCGGGGGAGATGGCCGGCAGGCCAGAGGGGGGTGTGAAGGAACGCAATCTCTCAATCCCTGCAGCGATGAACCGGAACCCTATCATTTGCGGCAATTGATGCACAGGCGTCGTCCGCTATCTATTTTCCGCACAACGGTTGCGTGTTCGCTCGCGTTGCCATCGGCCGCACAAAGGCGGACAATGCTGCATCACAAATACAGGGAGAGAAACCATGATCGAATACGGTCATTTCATCGGCGGCAAGCGTGTCGCTGGGACCAGCGGCCGCAAGCAGGACGTCATGCAGCCAATGGACGGCACGGTGCGCGGCACCGTGGCACTGGCTTCGCAGGCGGAACTGCGTGCGGCGGTGGAAAACGCCAAGGCGGCGCAGCCCGGCTGGGCGGCGACCAACCCGCAGCGGCGCGTGCGCGTGTTGATGAAGTTCCTCGAACTGGTCGCCAAGGAGTATGATGCGCTGGCCGACATTCTGGCGCGCGAACACGGCAAGACCATCGCCGACGCCAAGGGCGACATCCAGCGCGGCCTGGAAGTGGTCGAGGCCTGCATCGGTGCACCGCATATGATGAAGGGCGAGTTCACCGACGGCGCCGGCCCCGGCATCGACGTCTATTCAATGCGCCAGCCGCTCGGCGTCGTTGCCGGCATCACGCCGTTCAATTTTCCGGCGATGATCCCCTTGTGGAAGATCGCGCCGGCTATCGCTTGCGGCAACGCCTTCATCCTGAAGCCTTCGGAGCGCGATCCAGGCGTGCCGATGCGCATCGCCGAATTGTTCATCGAGGCCGGCCTGCCGGCGGGCATCCTCAACGTCGTCAACGGCGACAAGGACGTGGTCGACGCCATCCTCGACGACCCTGACATCAAGGCTATCGGTTTCGTCGGCTCGACGCCGATCGCCCAGTACATCTATTCGCGCGGCTGCGCGGCCGGCAAGCGCGTGCAGTGCTTCGGCGGCGCCAAGAACCACATGATCATCATGCCCGACGCCGACATGGACCAGACCGTCGACGCGCTGATCGGCGCCGGCTACGGCTCAGCCGGCGAGCGCTGCATGGCGATCTCGGTGGCTGTCCCGGTCGGCAACGACACCGCCAACCGGCTGATGGAAAAGCTGGTGCCGCGTGTCGAAAGCCTGAAGGTCGGCCCATCGACGGATTCGTCCGCCGATTTCGGCCCGCTGGTCACGGCGCAGGCGCTGGAGCGGGTCAAGGGCTACGTCGACACCGGCGTCAGGGAAGGCGCCAAGCTGGTCGTCGACGGGCGCGGCTTTTCCATGCAGGGCTATGAGAACGGCTATTATATGGGCGGCTGCCTGTTCGACAACGTGACCGCCGACATGCGCATTTACAAAGAAGAGATCTTTGGGCCGGTGCTCTCCGTGGTGCGCGCGCCGACTTACGAGAACGCGATCAAGCTCGCCAACGACCACGAAATGGGCAACGGCGTCGCCATCTTCACCCGCGACGGCGATGCGGCGCGCGACTTCGCCTCGAGGGTCCAGGTCGGCATGGTCGGTATCAATGTGCCGATCCCGGTGCCGATCGCCTACTACACGTTCGGCGGCTGGAAAGCGTCTTCCTTCGGCGACCTCAACCAACACGGACCGGACGCATTCCGTTTCTACACCAAGACCAAGACGGTGACCTCGCGCTGGCCGTCAGGTGTGAAAGATGGGGCCGAGTTCGTCATCCCGACGATGAATTAGCCGGACGGTTCCGGATCCTGATTTATGAGTGAAGACGAAGAAGGCCCGGCTAGAAACCGGGCTTTCTGTTGGCCGGTCTCGCACCGTATCTGCGTGAACGCTAATGTGATGGAACCAGGCGGGCAGTAGAAGTCTTAAAATTGCAATCCCGCGAAGCAAGCGCGGCAGATCAACCAACGGCGCTGGCGACATCTTCGGGCACCGGCCGGCGCAAGGAGGTGTCAGATGACGCGTCTTATGGTGTCGATACTTTGCGCGGCGGCTGCCGCGCTTTCCGCCGCCCCGGCAACAGCGGCCGACCAATGCGCGCCACGAGCCGACATGATCAAGGCGCTCGGCGAGAAGTTTCGGGAAAATCCGACCGCTCTCGGCGTCGTCAATCCGAATGTGATTGTTGAAGTCTTCGTTTCCGACCAGGGCACCTGGACCATCCTCGCCAGCGACACACGCGGTCAAAGCTGCGTGGTTTCGGTGGGTGAAGGCTGGGAGAGCGCGATGACGACAGCGGCGCTGCCAGGTACCTGAGCCCGCCTAACGGGTGCAGCCGCCTTAGTATAGCCGCGCCAGGCCGCGGTTCTCGTGGCGACCATGAAACGGATCCACAGGCGCCCCAGCGGGCGCCTGCTTGCGCTTTTTCCTTGCCGACACCATATATGGAACATAGTGGGAACATTAGGAATCGTCCCCGCTGATGACAGACCGGAACACAGAAAGGAACGACGCGATGACGTCGGAACCCGGCCTGAATCGTTCCGGCAAAATGAGGGCTCTCCCTTTGTCGGACGTGATAGCAAAGGAAGTGCCCTATGGCGCGCAAATCGCTGTTGATTGGGTTGAAAACCCTGATTCTTGCTGGGGCATTGGCGGTGGGTACGAACGCCGCAAGCGCCCAATATCAATATTGCGTTGAACATGGCGATCTCGTCGCCCACCTGAACGAGCAGTTCCAGGAAAGACAGTTTGCTTTCGGGCTGATCGGTCAGATGGCGATTATGGAAGTCTATGTCGCCGACAGCGGAAGCTGGACGATCATCGTCACCGACGTCGCCGGCAGAAGCTGCATCGTCGCGGCCGGCGAACATTGGGAAAACGTGGTGATCCCGCCAGGACGCATGACCGAATTGAACGATGCTCAGCGCCTGACCGCCGCCGGATGGACGGAACTCAAAGAGCCGGCCGAAGGTTGATGCAGATCTCCTAGCGCGTCGCAGCCGCCTCGGCATGGCCGCGCAGCAGCGCCATCAGGCGCTTGGCATCTTTGGCGGCGGCGTCTTCGTCGCCGGCGAGGATCGAGCGGATCAGCGCGACGTGGTGCTCTGCCGATTCCGCCAGTCCGGTTTCGGCCTTGTAGCGGAACCAGAAGCGGCGGCTGTGGGTCTGCAACGGGGCTGCCAGCCGCGCGGCGAAGGGGTTGTCGGCCGCCAGCGCCAGCGCCTCGTCGAGCGCTTTGTCGGCCTGAATGAAGGCCAGCACATTGCCTGATATCACCGCCTTCTGCATCGCCAGTGCCGCATCGTGAAACAGATCGGCGGCGTCACGGGTGACGAAGCGGGCGGCCGAGCGGGCAAGAACCACCTCGACGCCACGCCGTGCATCGAGAACGCGCAACCAGTCGCCGGGATGCAGCGGGGCAATGGCAATGCCGGCACGCGGCCGGACATCCAGCAGTCCCTCCCACGCCAGCCGCTGGATCGCCTCGCGCACCGGCGTGCGGCCGAGCCGCAGCCTGTCGATCAGCGCGCCCTCGGTGATGAAGCTTGAAGGCGCCAGTTCAAGCGTCACGATCATGTGCTCGAGCAGGCGGTAGGCTTTCGCCGCCACTGGCTCGAATGCCGAGCTTGTTTCATTGAATATCAAAGGCGAGCTCCTGATATATTTTTGATATATCATAGCGAAATCCGTGTTGACAGTCGGTTTGTTAATAAATATACGACTGATATATCAGATGTGGAGCGACCGCCATGTGGACTGGAGTTTTCCCCGCCGTCACGACCAAATTCACCGAGGACGACCGCCTCGACCACGGCGAGATGGAGCGCTGCTTTGCGCTGCAGATGGAGGCCGGCTGCGACGGCATCATCGTCTGCGGTTCGCTCGGCGAGGGGCCGATGCTCTCGCATGACGAGAAGATCGACGTGCTGAAGACCGCGCAGAAGATCGCCGGCAAGAGGCCGGTTCTGCTGACGGTCAACGAAGCCGGCACGCGCGAGGCGGTGGCGATCGCGCGCCGCGCCGCCAGAGAGGGCGCCAACGGGCTGATGGTGGTGCCGAGCCCGATCTACCACACCAATGCGGAGGAGACGGTCGCCGCGCTGCGCGCCGTCGCCGAGGCCGGCGACCTGCCGGTGATGATCTATTCCAACCGGCTTGCCTATCGCGTCGACGTCACCGTCGACCAGATGGAGGAACTGGCGGAGGACAAGCGCTTTGTCGCCATCAAGGAATCCTCCGACGACATCCGCCGCTCGACCGAAATCATCAACCGCTTCGGCGACCGCTACGACCTGTTCACCGGCGTCGACAATCTGGCGTTCGAGGCGCTGTCGGTCGGCGCCATCGGCTGGGTGGCGGGACTGGTCACCGCGTTTCCGCGCGAGACGGTCGCCATCTACCAATTGATGAAGCAGGGCCGCCGCGAGGAGGCGCTGAAAATCTACCGCTGGTTCCGGCCGCTGCTCGACCTCGACGTCTCGACCTATCTGGTGCAGAACATCAAGCTTGCCGAAGTCCTGGCGATCAACACGAACGACCGCGTGCGCATGCCGCGCCAGCCGCTGTCGGGCGAGCGCCGCAGGACGGTCGAAAAGATCGTCGGGGATGCGCTGGCGGTGCGGCCGGTACTGCCACAATTCTAAGGGGTGGCAATGTCGCAGACCCCCTCATCCGGCCGCGGAGCCTGTCCTCGGGCTTGCCGAAGGCAAGACCCGTGGGCGGCCACCTTCTCCCCGAGGGGAGAAGAGGTCGCCAACGCTGGCGTCAGTCTCTTCTCCCCGACGGGGAGAAGGTGGCCCGAAGGGCCGGATGAGGGGGCTGGCTACAAGGTACCGAGCGATGCGGAGGTCGAGCCATGCAGCGTGGCGCGCAGCCATGAATAGCGATGCTGCAATCGACATCGCCATTATCGGCGGCGGCATCATCGGCATCTGTGTCGCCGCCTATCTGGCCGAGGCGGGGCGAAACGTCACGATCTTCGATCGGACTGGGATCTGCGAGGAAACGAGCTCCGGCAATGCGGCCGCCCTGGCCTTTTCCGATGTGCTGCCGCTGGCCCACAAGGGCATGATCAGGCATCTGCCGAAATGGCTTGCCGACCCGCTCGGCCCGCTCAGCATCCCGCCCGCCTACCTGCCGAAGCTGCTGCCCTGGCTTGTCCGCTTCTGGCGGGCCGGACGAAGCGACCGCTACGAGGCCAGCCTCGCGGCGCAGGCCGGGATGATGCGGCTCGCCGAGGCCGAATGGGCCGGGCTGATGGCGCGCTCGGGCACCGGAAACATGCTGCGCGAGGACGGCTCGCTCGAACTTTACGAGAGCGACGCCGAGTTCAAGGCGTCACTGCCCGGCTGGGCAGCAAGGCAGCGCTTCGGCATCGGCTTCAGCCATGTCGAGGGCGATGCTGTCGCCGCCTTGCAGCCGGGCCTGTCGCCGCGCTTCGTCAAAGGCACTTTCGTGCCGGGATGGAAGACCGTTACCGATCCGAAATTATTGGGCAAGGCGATCTGGGCCCATGCCGAGACCAGCGGTGCGCGTTTCGAAAAGGCGAGGATCGACCATGTCGGGGCGGGACAGGACGGCGCGACATTGACGCTGGCCGACGGCACGGTGCGGCATGCAAAATGCCTCGTCATCGCCGCCGGCGCCTGGTCGCATCTCCTGGCGAAACATCTCGGCGACCGCATCCCGCTCGAAACCGAGCGCGGCTACAACACGACCCTGCCGAGGACCGCCTTCGACGTGAAGCGGCAACTGATCTTCTCCGGCCACGGCTTCGTCGTCACGCCGCTTGAAACCGGCGTGCGCGTCGGCGGCGCGGTCGAACTCGGCGGCATCGAGCGGCCGCCCAACTACGCCCGCTCGAAGGCGATGCTCGAAAAGGCCAAAAGCTTCCTGCCGGGACTTGATACGGCCGGTGGTCGCGAATGGATGGGGTTCCGGCCGTCGCTGCCGGATTCGCTGCCGGTGATCGGTGGCGCCAGGCAGGCCGGCACGATAGTCTATGCCTTCGGCCACGGCCATCTCGGCCTGACCCAGGCGGCTGCCACCGGACGCCTGGTCCGCGATCTCATTCTCGGCCAAAATCCGGTGTTTGATCTTTCTCCGTTTTCTCCGAACCGCTTCTGACGGGATCTAGAAATGGCGCGCCACTCCTTCTTCTGCATCGACGGCCACACTTGCGGCAATCCGGTGCGTCTTGTCGCCGGCGGCGGACCGCTGCTCAACGGCGCGACGATGATGGAGCGGCGCGCTCACTTCCTGGCCGAATATGACTGGATCCGCACCGGGCTGATGTTCGAGCCGCGCGGCCATGACGTGATGTCCGGCTCGATCCTCTATCCGCCGACGCGGCCCGATTGTGACATCGCCATCCTGTTCATCGAAACTTCGGGCTGCCTGCCAATGTGCGGTCACGGCACCATCGGCACGGTGACGATGGCCATCGAGCACGGGCTGGTCAAGCCGAAGACGCCGGGTTCGCTCAGGCTGGACACGCCGGCCGGCCTGGTCACCGCCGAGTACAAACAGGTCGGCGAGTATGTCGAGGAGGTGCGCATCACTAACGTGCCGTCCTTCCTCCATGCCGAGGGACTGACGGTCGAATGCCCGCAACTCGGCGAGATCATCGTCGATGTCGCCTATGGCGGCAATTTCTACGCCATCGTCGAGCCGCAGAAGAACTATCGCGACATGGCCGACCACTCCGCCGGCGACCTCATCGCCTGGAGCCCGGTGGTGCGGCAGCGGCTCAACGAGAAGTACGCCTTCGTGCATCCCGAGAATCCCGGCATCGACCGGCTGTCGCATATGCTGTGGACGGGTTCGCCGACTGACAGCCAAGCGGATGCGCGCAACGCCGTCTTCTACGGCGACAAGGCGATCGACCGTTCGCCTTGCGGCACCGGCACCTCGGCGCGGATGGCGCAGCTTCACGCCAAGGGCAAGCTTAGGACTGGCGACGATTTCGTCCATGAATCGATCATCGGCTCGCTGTTCAAGGGCAGGGTCGAGAAGGAGGTCACAGTGGCGGGCAAGCCGGCGATCATTCCCTCGATCGGCGGCTGGGCGCGCATGACCGGATTGAACACGATCTTCATCGACGACCGCGACCCGTTCGCGCACGGATTCGTCGTCAAGTAAAGGGAATCCTGACCCTAGGGAAACCAAAGGAGCCAAAAGGGATTGCCTTCAGCAGCGCAACGATCCTGCTCATCAACTTATCTTGACGGCGATTTCTTCGAAACGGGGTGCATGATACGGCTGAATCGTCAAAGACATTGCGTTATGCCAATGATAGGGTCCGCGATGGTCCAGGGGCCGGATTATGAAAGAACGGGCAATCAGGCAACGTGCGGCGAAAACCCGCGTCCCGATTGAAAAATCACGTTGCAATCCGGGCTCGAAACTTTACGACTAGGAGAAATACGAAAGGAATGCGTCTGCATGGGCGACATTCCAGGGGAGCCGCGTAAACATGCAGTATTTTGTCCAGCAGCTTATCAATGGGCTGACGCTGGGATCGATCTATGGGCTGATCGCGATCGGCTACACGATGGTCTACGGCATCATCGGCATGATCAATTTCGCCCATGGCGACATCTTCATGATCGGCGCTTTCGCCGCGCTCATCGTTTTCCTTATCCTCGGTGCCTTGTTCTATTCGTTGCCGGTAGTGATCGCGCTCCTGGTCATGATGATCGTCGCAATGCTGTTGACCAGCATGTACAATTGGACGATCGAGAAGGTGGCCTACCGGCCTTTGCGCGGTTCGTTCCGGCTGGCGCCGCTGATCACCGCGATCGGCATGTCGATTGCGCTGTCCAATTTCGTCCAGGTGACGCAAGGGCCGCGCAACAAGCCGGTCCCGCCGATGGTGTCCAAGGTCTACAACATCGAAGGCATCAGCGTGTCGCTGAAGCAGATCATCATCGTCCTGGTCACCATAGTCCTGCTGGCGCTGTTCTGGTACCTGGTCAACAAGACCTCGCTGGGTCGAGCCCAAAGGGCGTGCGAGCAGGATCGCAAGATGGCCGCATTGCTCGGCATCGACGTCGATCGCACCATCTCGATCACCTTCATCATGGGCGCCGCCCTTGCCGCCGTCGCCGGCACGTTGTTCCTGATGTATTACGGTGTGGTGGTGTTTTCCGATGGCTTTACTCCCGGTGTGAAGGCATTTACTGCCGCGGTGCTCGGCGGCATCGGCTCGCTGCCCGGCGCCGTGCTCGGCGGGCTGATGATCGGCTTCATCGAGAGCATGTGGTCGGCCTATTTCTCAATCGACTACAAGGACGTCGCCGCCTTCTCCATCCTGGCGATCGTGCTGATCTTCCTGCCTTCCGGCATTCTCGGCCGGCCAGAAGTCGAAAAGGTCTGAGACAATGGCGGTCACCGCATCTCCGGAGCGCGACATCGTCGCCACCCCCCTGCAGCGCGCCACCCGCGAAGCGCTCTATGCCGGCGCCATCGCGCTCGGCCTGTTCGTGCTGTTCATCGGCCTGAAGACCGACCAGAACATCTCCAACGAACTGATCCTGGTGCAGCGCTGGGGCTTGCTCGCCGGCGTCGTCATCGCCACCATGGCCGGACGCTTCCTTTACGTCGCCTATGGCCAACCCTTCCTGGCGAACCAGAAGATCGTCGACGTCGCCACCGGCCTGCTGCCGGTCAGCCTGGCTTCGCGATTCTTCCGCCTTCCCGCGTTCATCCTGGCGGTCGCCGTCGCCGTTATTCTGCTGGCGCTCAGTGGATTGCTGACCGAAGCTTTGGGGCCGGAACTTTCCGATTTTGTGCGGTTCGTGCGGGCGCTTGCAATCATCTATGCGCTGGCCTGGCTGATTTATCATTTCCGGGCCTTCATTCATGCTCATTTCTCGGCATTGGGCATAACCGCACTGGCGCTCTACCCGATCGTCGTGGTGTTGGTGCTGGCGCTATATGCCGGGTCCATGGCGGCCGGGTTCCAGGGCTCGCTGAAGTATGTCGACAATTACGGCATCCAGATCCTGATCTATGTGATGCTGGCCTGGGGGTTGAACATCGTCGTTGGCCTCGCCGGCCTGCTCGACCTTGGTTATGTCGCCTTCTACGCCGTCGGTGCCTATGCCTATGCGCTGCTCGGCACGCATTTCGGCCTCTCGTTCTGGATCCTGCTGCCGGCCGCCGGCGCCATGGCCGCATTCTGGGGCGTCATGCTCGGCTTTCCGGTGCTGCGCTTGCGCGGCGACTATCTAGCGATCGTGACGCTCGCCTTCGGCGAGATCATAAGGCTGGTGATCATCAACTGGCGCGAGGTGACCAACGGCTCGGCCGGTATTTCCGGCATCCCGAAGGTCTCTTTCTTCGGCCTGATATCGTTCAACGTTTCGGACCCGAACTATATCGCCAAGGTTTTCGACATCGCCACGTCGAGCGCCTACTACAAGATCTTCCTCTACTACCTGATCCTGGGACTCTGCCTGCTGACCGCCTTCGTCACGGTGAGGCTCAGGCGCCTGCCGGTCGGCCGCGCCTGGGAAGCGCTGCGCGAGGACGAGATCGCCTGCCGCTCGCTCGGTATCAACACCACCACCACCAAGCTCACGGCCTTTGCCACCGGCGCGATGTTCGGCGGCTTCGCCGGCTCGTTCTTCGCTGCGCGGCAAGGCTTCGTCAGCCCGGAATCCTTCATCTTCCTGGAATCGGCCATCATCCTTGCCATCGTCGTGCTTGGCGGCATGGGCTCGCTGGTCGGCATTGCCGTCGCCGCCATGGTGATGATCGGCGGCACCGAAATCCTGCGCGAACTGGATTTCCTCAAGACCGGCCTGAGTTGGGGCAACATTAAGGTCATACCCGGCTTCGGCCCCGACTTCACGCCGGAGCTTTATCGCATGCTGTTGTTCGGCATGGCCATGGTCATCGTCATGCTGTGGAAGCCGCGTGGCTTCGTCGGCAATCGCGAGCCGACAGCCTTCCTCAAGGTACGCAGAGCCGTGTCGGGGTCCTTCACCAAGGAAGGACACGGCTGATGAATGCGAGCCCATCCGTGAACGATGCCATCCTGCAGGTCGAGCATCTGTCGATGAAGTTTGGCGGTTTGGTCGCCATCGGCGACCTGTCCTTCCAGGCCAGGCGCGGTGAGATCACCGCGCTGATCGGGCCGAACGGTGCCGGCAAGACCACTGTGTTCAACTGCATCACCGGCTTCTACAAGCCGTCGGAAGGCATGATCACGCTCAGCCGGCGCGACGGCTCGAGCTTCTTGCTCGAACGCCTGCCGAACCACGAGATCCCGGCGCGCGCCAAGGTGGCGCGCACCTTCCAGAACATTCGTCTGTTCTCGGGCATGACGCTGCTGGAGAACCTGCTGGTGGCGCAGCACAACAAGCTGATGAAGGCTTCCGGCTACACCGTCCTCGGCCTGTTTGGCTTCAGCGGCTACCGGACGGCGTCGGCCGAGTCGATCGACCTCGCCAGGCACTGGCTGGAAAAGGCCGACCTCGTCGATCGAGCCGACGATCCGGCCGGCGACCTGCCCTACGGCGCGCAACGGCGCCTGGAGATCGCGCGGGCGATGTGCACGGGTCCGGAACTGCTCTGCCTCGATGAACCGGCCGCCGGACTCAATCCGAAGGAATCAATGGCGCTCAACGCGCTTCTGATGGATATCAAGGACAACACCGGCACCTCGATCCTGCTGATCGAGCACGACATGGCGGTGGTCATGCAGATTTCCGACCATGTCGTGGTGCTCGAATACGGGCGCAAGATCTCGGATGGCAGTCCGCATGCGGTACGCACCGACCCGCGTGTCATTGCCGCCTATCTCGGGGTCGAAGACGAGGACGTCGAGACGGTGCTGACCGAGGTCGGCGACGAAGGCGTCATCGAGCAACTGGATACGGGCCCGGATTCGGCGCACGGCCCGGACACATCATCTTCGTATCTCGCCGGACCGGTGACCGACACGGTCGGCCACAGCGAGGGCGAACGGGTCACGGTGTCGAAGGGCGCCTCGAAAGCCGGGCAGGTCGACGCAAGGTCGAGCGCCGCGGCAAGCAAGGCAGCCTCCCCGGCGGCAGCCAAGCAACCCTCTGCCGCGAAATCCTCAGCGGCAAAGCCGGCCACCAAGGCTCCGGTAAAGCCGAAGACACCGGGCGGCTCCAACCGGCGCGGAGGGCGTAAATAATGGCCGGCACGACGCTGCTCGATATCAAGGGCGTCCAGACCTACTACGGCAACATCAGGGCGCTGAACGGCGTCGATGTGACCGTCAAGCAGGGCGAGATCGTGGCGCTGATCGGCGCCAACGGCGCCGGCAAGTCGACTCTGATGATGACCATTTTTGGTGCTCCGCGGGCGCGGGCGGGCACCATCACCTTCGCCGGCACCGACATCACCCAATTGCCGACCCATGAGATCGCGCGCATGCGCATCGCCCAGTCGCCGGAGGGACGGCGCATCTTCCCGCGCATGACGGTGATGGAAAACCTGCAGATGGGCGCCAGCCTCGACAACCTCCAGCATTACGACGAGGACGTCGAGAAGGTGTTCACGCTGTTTCCGCGCCTGAAGGAACGCATTGCCCAACGCGGCGGCACGCTGTCGGGCGGCGAGCAGCAGATGCTGTCGATCGGACGTGCGCTGATGGCGCGGCCGAAGCTGCTTCTGCTCGACGAGCCGTCGCTGGGCCTGGCGCCGCTGATCGTCAAGCAGATCTTCGACGCCATCCGCGAGTTGAACCGCACGCAGGGGCTGACCGTGTTCCTGGTCGAGCAGAACGCCTTCGGCGCGCTGAAGCTCGCCACGCGCGGCTATGTCATGGTCAACGGCAATGTGACGATGAGCGGCACCGGCAAGGAACTGCTCGCCGATCCGGACGTGCGCGCCGCCTATCTCGAAGGCGGCCATCACTGAGTTCAGGAGACATCAATCATGCAGGGCATTCTCTATGAGGAACCCTCCGTCTGGCAGTTCTTCTTCGTCACCTGCCTGCTTGGCGGCTGGGCGGCATGGATGACGGGCAAGGCCTGCGCCCAAACATGGCGCAGCTTCGTCCAATTGTTCGCTTACATGCTCGGCCTCGGCATCGCCGTAAGGTTCATCCATCACGCACTGTTCGGCGGCACGATGTTCTCGCTGCAGTACTACATCGTCGACACCATTGTCCTGATGATATTGGGCTTCATCGGCTATCAATACACGCGCACCAACCAGATGGTGACACAGTATAACTGGCTCTACGAAAGAGCATCGCTTTTGAGCTGGAAACCAAAAGGTTGACGTTTATAATTAACGCCGTTCCGGGGATGAATCGGCGTGACAAGTGCCTGAAAATCGGCAAAGTACGTTTTCTGCGAGTAAAAGTGGGCATCGCATGAAAGCATCATCCACGCCCACTCTGTAAATGGGAGCGTTTTACATGAGAAAATCACTTTTGTCCGCCGTCGCCCTGACCGCGCTTGTCGCGTTCAGCGGAAGCGCGTGGGCTGACATCATGGTCGGCGTTGCCGGTCCGATCACCGGTCCGAACGCCGCCTTCGGCGCGCAGCTGCAAAAGGGCGCCGAACAGGCTGTCGCCGACATCAATGCGGCCGGCGGCATCAACGGCGAGCAGATCAAGCTCACGGTCGGCGACGACGTCTCCGATCCGAAGCAGGGCATCTCGGTCGCCAATAAGTTCGTCGCCGACGGCGTCAAGTACGTGGTCGGCCACTTCAACTCGGGCGTTTCGATCCCGGCATCGGAAGTCTACGCCGAGAACGGTATCCTCGAGATCACGCCGGCTGCGACCAATCCGAAGTTCACCGAACGCGGCATGTGGAACACCTTCCGCACCTGCGGACGCGACGATCAGCAGGGCAAGGTTGCTGGCGACTATCTCGCCGCGAACTTCAAGGATGCCAAGATCGCTGTCATCCATGACAAGACGCCTTATGGCCAAGGCCTCGCCGACGAAACCAAGAAGGCGCTTGCAGCCAATGGCGTGACCGAGGCCATGTATGAAGGCATCAATGTCGGCGACAAGGATTTCTCGGCCCTTATCGCCAAAATGAAGGACGCGGGCGTCTCCGTCGTCTACTATGGCGGCCTGCACACCGAAGCCGGCCTGATCATACGCCAGCTCGCCGACCAGGGCCTCAAGGCAACCTTCATGTCCGGCGACGGCATCGTGTCAAACGAATTGGCCTCCATCGCCGGCGACGCCGTCGACGGCACGTTGATGACGTTCGCTCCGGATCCGCGCAAGAATCCGAACGCCAAGGAACTCGTCGAGAAGTTCCGCGCGGCCGGCTTCGAGCCTGAGGCCTATACCCTCTACTCCTACGCGGCGATGGAAATCATCGCGGCCGCCATCGCCAAGGCCGGTTCAGCCGATGACGCTCAGAAGGTCGCCGAGACCATCAAGTCGGCCGGCCCCTGGAAGACCACGATCGGCGAGATCGGCTATGATGCGAAAGGCGACATCACCCGTCCGGATTACGTCATGTACACCTGGAAGAAGGGTGACGACGGCAAGTACACCTACGTCGAGAACGCGCCCGGCAAATAACCGGACGCTGCTACATAATGCCCGGCGCCTCGCGCCGGGCATTTTTCATGAGAGTTTCCCGAAAGCCCGGATCGGGACTGCGAGACGTCGTCCGGGACCGACACGCAATGTGTCAACGCGATAGATCAAACTAAATCGGTTTAATCGCTTCCTTCGATTTTGTTTGCACTGCAGCATTTTCGCGTTAATCATGTCGTCAGTTCCCTTCCGTTCGCGTCCGGAGCCTTGTCCTTGGCAATCTCGAAGATCCTTGTCGCCAACCGCTCCGAAATTGCCATCCGCGTCTTCCGCGCGGCCAACGAACTCGGCCTCAAAACCGTTGCGATCTGGGCTGAGGAGGACAAATACTCGCTGCATCGCTTCAAGGCCGACGAAAGCTATCAGGTCGGGCGCGGGCCGCATCTGACCCGGGATATGGGGCCGATCGAAAGCTATCTGTCGATCGAGGAAGTGATCCGCGTCGCCAGGCTTTCGGGCGCGGATGCCATCCATCCGGGCTATGGACTGTTGTCGGAAAGCCCTGAATTCGCCGAAGCCTGCGCCAAGGCCGGCATCATTTTCATCGGACCCAAGCCGGATACGATGCGCAGGCTCGGCAACAAGGTCGCCGCACGCAACCTGGCGATCGAGGTCGGCGTACCGGTAATTCCCGCCACCGATCCCTTGCCGGACGACATGGAGGCGGTGAAGGCGCTCGCCAAGACGATCGGCTATCCGGTGATGCTGAAGGCATCGTGGGGCGGCGGCGGCCGCGGCATGCGCGCCATTCGCTTGGAAGCCGATCTCGCCCGCGAGGTGACGGAGGGCAAGCGCGAAGCGAAAGCCGCCTTCGGCAAAGACGAGGTCTATCTCGAAAAGCTGATCGAGCGCGCCCGCCATGTCGAGGTGCAGGTGCTGGGCGACATACATGGCAATGCCGTGCACTTGTTCGAGCGCGATTGCTCCATCCAGCGCCGCAACCAGAAGGTGGTCGAGCGCGCGCCGGCGCCGTATCTCGAAATGTCACGGCGCGAAGAGCTTTGCGGTCATGCGCTGAAGATCGTCCGCAAGACGAGCTATATCGGCGCCGGCACGGTCGAATTCCTGCAGGATGCCGACACCGGCAAATTCTATTTCATCGAGGTCAACCCGCGCATCCAGGTCGAGCACACCGTCACCGAGCAGGTGACCGGCATCGATATCGTCAAGGCGCAAATCCACATCCTCGATGGTTTCGCCATCGGTACGCCGGAATCGGGTGTGCCGGCGCAGAAGGATATCAGGCTCAACGGCCATGCGCTGCAGTGCCGCATCACCACGGAAGATCCTGAGCATAATTTCATTCCCGACTATGGCCGCATCACCGCCTATCGCGGCGCCACCGGTTTCGGCATCCGCCTCGATGGCGGCACCGCCTATTCCGGCGCGGTGATCACCCGTTTTTACGACCCGCTGCTGGAGAAGGTGACAGCCTGGGCACCGACGCCGGCCGAGACCATCGCTCGCATGAACCGCGCACTGCGCGAGTTCCGTATTCGCGGCGTGGCGACCAACCTCACCTTCCTCGAGGCGATCATCAATCACCCGAGTTTCGCCGACAATTCCTACACGACCAAGTTCATCGACACGACGCCGGAACTGTTTGCGAGCGTGAAGCGGCAGGACCGCGCGACCAAGCTGCTCAACTACCTGGCCGATGTCAGCGTCAACGGCCATCCCGAGGCGCGCGGCCGGCCGCAGCCGAAGGTGGATGCGGCGGCACCGATGGTGCCCTATCTCAACGGCAATGTGCCCGATGGCAGCAAGCAGAAGCTCGACGCGCTTGGGCCGGAGAAATTCGCGGCCTGGATGCGCGCGCAGAAAGAGGTGCTGGTCACCGACACGACGATGCGCGACGGACATCAGTCCTTGCTCGCGACGCGGGTGCGCACATATGACATCGCCGGCATTGCCGGCACCTATGCGCGCGCGCTGCCGCAGCTTTTGTCGCTCGAATGCTGGGGCGGGGCGACGTTCGACGTCGCCATGCGCTTCCTCACAGAAGACCCGTGGGAACGGCTGTCGCTGGTGCGCGAGGCAGCGCCCAATTTGTTGCTGCAGATGCTTTTGCGCGGCGCCAACGGCGTCGGCTACACCAACTATTCCGACAATGTCGTCCAGCATTTCGTCAAACAGGCAGCCGCCGGCGGCATCGACCTGTTCCGTGTCTTCGACTGTTTGAACTGGGTCGATAACATGCGCGTCGCCATGGATGCGGTCGGCGCCGAAGGCAAGCTGATCGAAGCGGCGATCTGCTACACCGGCGACATACTCGACCCGGCCCGAGCCAAATACGACCTCAAATACTATGTCGCGCTGGCCAGGGAGTTGCAGGCGGCCGGCGCCCATATCGTCGCGGTCAAGGACATGGCCGGCCTGCTGAAGCCCGCGGCGGCACGAGTGCTGTTCAAGGCGCTGCGCGAGGCGACCGACCTGCCGATCCACTTCCACACGCACGACACGTCAGGCCTCTCGGCGGCGACGGTGCTGGCTGCCGTGGACAGCGGCGTCGACGCCATCGACGCGGCGATGGATTCCTTGTCGGGCAACACCTCGCAGCCTTGCCTGGGCTCGATCGTCGAGGCGCTGAAGGGCACCGAGCGGGATCCGGGCCTCGACCCGCAATGGATCAGGAACATCTCGTTCTACTGGGAGGCGGTGCGCAACCAGTATGCCGCTTTCGAAAGCGACCTGAAGGGGCCAGCCTCGGAAGTCTACCTGCACGAAATGCCGGGTGGGCAGTTCACCAATCTCAAGGAACAGGCGCGCTCGCTCGGTCTGGAGACGCGCTGGCACGAAGTGGCGCAGACCTATCATGACGTCAATCTGATGTTCGGTGACATCGTCAAGGTGACGCCGTCGTCCAAGGTCGTCGGCGACATGGCGCTGATGATGGTGAGCCAGGACCTGACGGTCGCCGATGTCGAAAATCCGGCCAGGGATATCGCCTTCCCCGACTCGGTCGTGTCGATGCTGCGCGGCGACCTCGGCCAGTCGCCCGGCGGCTGGCCGGAGGCACTGCAGAAGAAGGTGCTGAAAGGCGACAAGCCGATCACTGCGCGGCCCGGTTCGCTGCTGAAAGCAGCCAATCTCAAGGCCAGCCGCAAGGAGATCGAAGACAAGCTCGAGCGCAAACTCAACGAGTTCGAATTCGCCTCTTGGCTGATGTACCCGAAGGTTTTCTCCGACTTTACCGCAGCGCAGGAAACCTACGGGCCGGTCAGTGTGCTGCCGACGCCAACCTATTTCTACGGCATGAAGCCGGAAGACGAGATCTTTGTCGACATCGAGAAGGGCAAGACGCTGGTGGTGCGCTGCCTGGCCATCGGCGATGTCGATGAGAAGGGCATGGTCACCGTATTCTTCGAGCTCAACGGCCAGCCGCGCCGGGTCAAAGTGCCGGACCGTGCGCATGGCGCTTCCGCCGCCAAGGCGCGGCGCAAGGCTGAGCCGGGCAACGAGGCGCATGTCGGCGCGCCGATGCCCGGCGTCGTCTCGGCGCTTGCCGTTGCCGCCGGCCAGGCGGTCAAGGCTGGCGACGTGCTGCTGTCGATCGAGGCGATGAAGATGGAGACGGCATTGCATGCCGAGCGCGACGGCACAATCGCCGAAGTGCTGGTGAAGGCCGGCGATCAGATCGACGCCAAGGACCTGCTGATCGCCTTCGGATGAGACAGAAATGTTGCCCAGGCAGAGTTGTCTGCGTCTGGCGGCAGCCCTTCAGGCCGCACGATAACAGCTTGACCCGCCGCCCCCGGTCGGGCATCGAACCGCTGCAAATTCACCGCGACAGTTCCTGAGTCGCGGCATGGAAAACGACGCGGAGAAAAAATGGCCGACGACATCACCGAAACCAGTCAGACTGTTGCCGCCGGTCAGCTGCGAGCCTTCATCGAGCGCATCGAGCGGCTCGAGGAAGAGAAGAAGACGATCGCCGACGACATCAAGGAAGTGTTCGCCGAAGCCAAGGGCACCGGCTTCGACACTAAGGCGATGCGGTCGATCATCCGGCTGCGCAAGAAGGATCAGGCCGAGCGGCAAGAGGAGGAAACCATCCTCGACCTCTACAAAGCCGCTCTCGGTATGGTGTAAGGCTGATGACAGCCCCGGGGGGCGGGGGGGGGGGGGCGGGGGGGGGGGGGGCGGCCGCCCCCCCCGGGGGGGGGGGGTTTTGGTGGGGGGTGGGTTTGGGCGCATTGCGCGGGGGCGGGGGGGTGTTTGGGGGCCGGGGG